>JAIFMR010000041.1 GCA_020048255.1 Rhodoferax sp.
GACTTTGCCAACACGGCTATTGAAAACGCCATGGCGCTGCTGGGTTACGTCTATTCAGACAAGGGTGTTCCACAAGCTTTGAACTGCTAGGTCTAATGGGTGTTGCCAGAACCAGCGTTCAATCGACTTGGCTTGAGTTCGATTTGTTTGCCCTGTCGTCTGACACCGAGCCGCTGCCCATTGCCATGCTGGAAGCCATGGCCTGCGGCATACCGGTGGTGGCTACGCAGGTGCTGGCTGGCCACGTTACAGCCTATGACCGACGGTGACAACGCCCGCCGGGTGGTAGCACTGGCACAGTCTGTGCACGGTTGATAGGCCTGCGCTTGACCAGTTGGTATGCAGGCAAGTTACAGTTAACCCCAATCCGTCGGGGGCTCATGAAATTGCGGTCCCTTTTCGCAGTTCAAATTGATCAGCGTTCAAATCATGCGACTCAGCCACAACGAACTTCAAGCACTACGCACCATCATGGGCGAGCTTGACCCAGCGGGGCGTGTTTTCCTGTATGGGTCTCGCACCGATGACACGCGTCGTGGTGGCGACATTGATATTTACTTACAGGCAAGCCAGCCCATTGAACTCAAAGCGCGTCTGCGCGCGCAATACTGCATGCAGCAGGCTTGCGACACCCATGTTGACTTGCTGGTTAAAAACCCGGCACAGCCTGCGCTGCCTATTCACCAAATTGCTGTCGAGCAAGGTATGTCAGCGTATTGAAAAGCTGCGCTACTCCATGCACAAGAATGCAGCGCTTTTTCCTTTGACACCCATGTTGTTGGCGTCGCTTACCGAATCGCAAGAAGAGTCTGTCGATGCACTAATCTTGCGCTATTCGCAATGCGTCTCCATGATGCAAGACCAGCTTTTCAGGGGCATTGCTTATCTGGAACAAGAGGACATCAGCGACAAGTCCAACCGCGACAAAACCCTGCTGATGGAAAAACTCGGTGCCATTAAATCTGCTGAAGACTTTGGCACCGCTGCCATGCTGCGCAACAAGTTCTCACACCACTACCCAGAGGAAACCATGGATCGCCTGGAAAGACTCAATCTGGTGATGGATGAGGCTTATTTTGTGGTCACCTGTTTTGGTGACATTAGCGCTTATCTTGAGCGCAAAGGGTTGATTGCAGGTTAATGCCGAATGCGTAGCCGACCCCGCCGAGTTTCACCGCCGCGCCCTGGCGGTACACGCCGAGAATTAATCATGAAAAAAATTAGCAAAGAAACTGCCCGCAGAAAGTCTGTTAGCAACGTATTGGCATCTCTTCGCATCGAACATTTGATGCCAAGTGAATATGTTGTTACTGGACTCAAAGCCTGTCTATCTGGCCAGCACACTACATCCCAGGTCCTTCAAGAAGTCATGCGCCACCATGTCACGCTACGACGGGTCTGATACCTACGTTTGCCACCCAGGTCTGGAAGCTGCCAGAGACCCAAGTCAAGTTCATCCCCAACGGCGTGGCCATACCTGAGTCTTATCTTCAAAAACGGGCTCTAGGGCCTGAGAAAAATATCGCTCGCCTCATCCAAGCCTTTGCCGCCGTGCGCGCACGCCAGAGCGCACCGACCCCATCAGCCGCCTGATTGAATTTGACCTGTTCGCCCTGTCGTCTGACACCGAGCAGCTGCCCATTGCCATGCTCGAAGCCATGGCCTGCGGCATACCGGTGGCTGAGCACTATGCAATGGACCATATGCAAACCCAGTGGCAGCGGTTGTTTGACGGCGGGTGAGCTTTTCACGTCAATGCATCCGGACATCATCCGGATGCTAAGATGTGCTGATAGCCGTTACCGAGCCTAGATCATGCCAACACTTACCTTGCCCAAGTCCGAACGAATCGACGTTCGCGCCACCGGCCCAGTCAAACTATTGCTGCAAGAAGCTGCACGCACATGCCACAAAAACGTGAGCGAGTTTTTGTTGGATGCTGGCATCACTGCGGCCAACCAAGCGCTGGCCAACCGCAATCACTTTGTCCTCAGCGACGTGCAATGGCAAGAATTTCAACAAGCATTGGATGCACCTGCACAGCCCCTGCCGCGCCTGCACAAGCTCATGACAAAACCAGGCCTGCTGGGTTAGCCACCCATGTTTGAAGCGGTACGCAAGCTCGCGCCAGCTGATGGCGTTGAAGCTTTTGATTGTGGGCAAGCTGCGCTCAATCAATTTTTGCAACGCCATGCGCTCAATAGCCAGCGCGCCAATAGCGCCCAAACCTATGTTTGTTGCGACGACACCCAAGTAGCTGCCTTTTACAGTTTGACCGTTGGCAGCGTGGCACACGCAGATGCTCCGCAGCGACTTGTGCAAGGTTTGGCGCGCCACCCGATACCCGTCATGCTGTTGGCACGGCTGGCGGTGAATCAACAGCACCAGGGCCGCGGTCTGGGTGCGGCCATGCTCAAAGATGCATTGCGCCGCACCGCAGCGGCAGCCGACATTGCCGGCATTCGGGCCTTACTGGTGCATGCTAAAGACGAATCAGCCCAGCAGTGGTACCAATCCTTCGACTTCAAACCCAGCCCAACGGACCGCTATCACCTACATTTGATGCTGAAAGATTTGAAGCAGATTCTGGCACCATGAAAATCCTTTACCACCACAGCACTGCCTCCAAAGACGGCCAAGCCGTTCACATTGAAGAAATGATCGACGCCATGCGCAGCCTGGGGCATGAAGTGCGCGTCGTTGCTCCCACCTTGGGCGCACCGGCTGACCAGCAAGGTGCCATGGGCGGAGAGGTGGGCTGGATCCATCGCCTTAAAACCGCCTT
This sequence comes from Rhodoferax sp., assembly GCA_020048255.1. Taxonomy (GTDB): domain Bacteria; phylum Pseudomonadota; class Gammaproteobacteria; order Burkholderiales; family Burkholderiaceae_C; genus Rhodoferax. Next base: position 2,786 of record JAIFMR010000041.1, read on the forward strand.
GCCCAAAGCCGTTTACGAACTGCTTGAGCTGGCCTATTCGCTGGTGGCCTACCGCCAGCTCATTCAGGCCGCCAAAGACTTTCAGCCTGATTTCATTTACGAACGCTACAACCTTTTTTTGCTCTCAGGCACCATGCTCAAACGCAAGCTCGGTATTCCCCTGCTGCTTGAAGTCAATTCCCCACTGGTCGATGAACGCCTTAAACACAGCGGTGGCCTGAGCCTGGTCAAACTGGCCCGCTGGGCCGAAGGCACCGCCTGGCGCAGTGCCGACTTTGTGCTGCCAGTCACGCAGGTGCTGGCTGGCCACGTTACGGCCTATGGCGTGCCAGCAAAACGCATTGCCGTCATCCCCAATTGCATCAACCAGGCCCATTTTGTGTCGGCACCCACGCCAGACCTTGCCAAACAACGCCTTGGCCTGCAAGGCGAGCTGGTGCTGGGTTTTACGTGACTGGCACGGTGTGGACCGCGTGGTGCGCTGGATGGCCACCCCCGCCGCCCCCAGCAACTGCCACTTGCTGGTAGTGGGCGACGGCCCGGTGCGTGCTGAGCTTGAAGCGCTGGCAGCCCAGCTTGGCATTGCAAAACGGGTCACCTTTACCGGCGTCATTGACCGCCACCGCGTGCCCGAGCATGTGGCCGCGTTTGATGTGGCTTTGCAACCCGCCGTCACGGCCTATGCATCGCCCTTGAAACTCATGGAATATTTGGTGCTGGCCAAAGCCGTGGTGGCGCCCGCTGAGCCCAACCTGCTTGAAGTGTTAACCGATGGCGACAACGCCCTGTTATTTGACGACAAAACCCCCGGCAGTTTTGAAGCCGCCCTGACCCGCCTTTGCGCCGATCCGGCCTTGCGCGCCAACCTCGCCCAAGGTGCACTCAACACCATCACCCGGCTAGACCTGACCTGGCTGGGCAACGCCCGCCGGGTGGTGGCGCTGGCACAGTCTGTGCGCGGGTGATGTCAATCGCCGCCAACCCAATTTAATGGTTTATGGCCACAGCCCTTATTCCGACTGCGTTAATAGCTACTATTTTTTAGGTAATCTCCAAGAAATTTTCAGACTGGTTGACCGCCCCGGCTTTAAAGGCGTGAGACCAGCAGGGGTCAATGACACCGGTTCGGCCTAAAATCAAAGCCCATCCTCGAGAGGAACCCACCATGCTGCAAAGTTATAGCGCCCAACTTAAAGGCAACCAACTCATATGGCTTGATCGGCCGCCCGTTTGTTTGCCGGATTCGCGTGTCTTGGTGGTAGTAGAAACAAGTGACGCTCCACTCGTACCCCCACCCCAATCAGGCAAATATGACTTGCGTGACCTGGTTGGTCAACTCAGTTGGCGCGGCGATGCTGTAGCAGCCCAACGCGAGCAACGCGATGCCTGGTGATCGCTACTTGCTTGACACAAACGCCTTGGTTGCGCTTTTGCAGGGTAACGAAGAATTGGTCGAGCTTACCCAGCGCGCGCAATGGCTTGGTGTATCCGTCATCAACGTATTGGAGTTTTCTAGCTTTGATGGTCTAGGTACGCAGGACCGGTACTTGCTGTCGCAATTGGTAGCCCGTATCACAGTGGTCGACGTGGCTTACGGCAACAGCGAATTGATGGCAACAATTATTGCGTTGCGACAAACACGCGCATTGAAGCTACCAGATGCCATTGTTATGGCCAGCGCATCACTGTACCAAGCCACGGTATTGACCAACGACACGCAATTATTGAACCTTGGCAAGGCCGACACCGACTACCATGCGCGTGGCTTTTCTGCTGCAGAGTAAACCGATATCTAACCCAGATTTTCTCGGCCACAGCCCATACCCCACCTGCGGTAGAAGCTACTTAATTCATAGTTGATGCTTTTGGACTTTTCAGGTTGATGGCGCACACGCTTGGTGGGGCACCAAGCCGTGCCACCATCATCATCGCCATTGCAGTCAACCGGATAACCCAGCCCACCCAGCCACAGCTTCTGGCGACATTTGTGCCAGCGCAGAATCACGCAAGCTTGCTGGCGCAAGGTATTTACTTCAATGAAGCTTTGATTGACAGAATCGCCGCCCGCATTGGTGAAGCCAATTAGAGGCAAACACTCGCCATGCCCCACCCCTCATCCCGCGTCCTGCTCCACGCCTTCTCCACCTTCAAACTAGCTGGCCCGCAAACGCGGTTTGTGCAGCTGGCCAATGCCTTTGGGCCGCGCTACCGGCATGTCATTGCCGCCATGGACAACTGCTTTGACGCGGGCCAGTGCCTGTTTCATCATGGATTTCGGACTTGACCAAAGGTCCAGACAATATTGTCTCATCCGCCATTGGCGGATAAAATAGGTGTCATGGTATTCATTGAAACTGCCACTTTCACCAGGATGGTCACCGCTTTGATCACGGACGACGAGTATCGCGTGTTGCAAAATGAATTGGTTGAAGACCCTGAACTTGGGGACGTGATCAAGGGCGGCGGCGGCATCCGAAAGCTGCGACATGCCATCCAGGGTCGCGGCAAAAGTGGCGCCATCCTGCGTGAATTTGTTAAGGAGCTATGACATGGAAAAAGCACTGTTTGACGACTTGGTACAAAGCCTTAAAGAAGCCAAAGACATTTCCAAAGGACTCGTGGAACCCTCGCGCCGGTTTGAGGTTGCTTCCTCTGACGTGAAAACGGTGCGCGAGCAAATTGGCTTATCTCAAAGCGAGTTCGCCGGGCTGATGCGGGTCAGCATCAAAACCCTGCAAAACTGGGAACAACATCGCCGCCACCCCACTGGCCCCGCCGCTGCGTTGCTCAAGATCGTCGGTACTGCACCAGACCTGGCACTGAGAACATTGCACGCCTAGTGAAATGCATTCGCTGGATAAACGCCCATTTCGGTATGACCCCAACTTCTCAAGTACCCCGCACCCTGCTCCACGCCTTCTCCACCTTCACCCTGGGTGGGCAGCAGGCGCGGTTTGTGCAGCTGGCCAATGCTTTTGGCCCGCGCTACCGCCATGTCATTGCCGCCATGGACAACTGCTTTGATGCCGGTGAGCGCCTGGGGCCGCAGGTCAACTGGCAGCCGCTGCTGCTGCAGGTGAAAAAAGGCGGTGCCCTGGCCAACCGCGCAGCCTTCAGGCAAGTCATCCAAGCCCAGCAACCCGACCTGCTCTTGAGCTACAACTGGGGCGCTATCGAATGGGCTGCTGCCAACTGGCCGCAAGTGGTGCCACACATCCATGTGGAAGACGGCTTTAGCGCCGCCGAGGCCACCCGCCAACTGCCCCGGCGCGCCTGGACACGCCGTGTGCTGTTGGGCTGGGCCGGAAAACCTGTGGTGGTCATCTCGCACAACCTGCAGCGCATTGCCACCCAGGTCTGGAAGCTGCCCCCAAATCAGGTCAAGTTCATCCCCAACGGGGTGGCCATCCCTGAGATTTATATACAAAAACGGGCTCTAGCCCAGGTAAATCAAGCGCACATCACTATCGGAACCGTAGCGGGCCTGCGGCCTGAGAAAAACATTGCCCGCCTCAT
>JAIFMR010000021.1 GCA_020048255.1 Rhodoferax sp.
AATGGACGCGTTTCAATGGGACCAGTGTTTTGTCACGGGTGTTCCGATGGTCGATGAGCAGCATCACGAGCTGGTCAACATCATGAACCAATTTGGTGAAGTGTTGATGAAGTCCAACGAAAGCACACAAGCGGAGTTGGATCGCGTTTTCGGTGAGCTGGCGGACTATTCAAAGTACCACTTTCAGGAAGAAGAGGCGATGATGCACGCCATGGGTCTCGATGGCCGCCATGTCAAGCACCACTGTGAAGAGCATGCCAAGTTCCTGCAAGATGTAACCCGTATGCACGCAGCAACTGGGCCTGCCGAGCGCGAAGGGGCTAGCCGTTTGTTGACGTATTTGACCAACTGGCTCGCCTTTCACATCCTCGGCACAGATCAAACTATGGCTTTACTGATTGCGGCCATCGGGCAGGGTAAGTCCCAGCATGAAGCCTATTTGGCTGCGCAACAAGGTCGAGACCCGGCTACAAACATGCTGTTGCGCTCCATGACCACGCTCTTTAATGAGGTCACCGATAGCAACCGTGCTTTGATTGAACTCAATCAGACCCTGGAGACTCGAATTGCCGACCGCACCAGTGAACTTTTAAGCCTTAATCAGCAACTTGAGTCCATGGCATTGACGGACGTACTGAGTGGTTTGCCCAACCGCCGTCATGCACTGCGCTGTTTCGAGCAACTCTGGCAGGAGTCAACCCGTAACAAGACACCGTTGGCGTGCATGATGATTGACGCTGATGGATTTAAAGCGATCAACGATAACTACGGGCACGAAGCAGGTGATGAGGTGCTGCGTCAACTGGCACGCTGCCTCAGAAATTCTGTCCGTAACGATGATGTCGTTTGCCGTCTTGGTGGAGACGAATTTCTGATCCTTTGCGGTCACACGAATCTGGCGGGTGCGATGACCAGTGCCGAAAAAATGCGTCAAGCAGTTGCCGCGTTACGCGTGCCAGCGGGCGCTGGTGTTTGGCAAGGTAGCGTCAGCGTAGGTGTGGCAGAGCGAACGCCATCATTGGAATCTTTTGAAGAGTTGTTGAAACTCGCCGATAACGCGGTCTATGTCGCCAAGAAAAATGGGCGTAATTGCGTGGCGACCGTTCAAGGCATTTGATCGCAACGCGGGCAATGGATGATGCTGTGCAGCCAAGGCTATATTTGGCCGTTGATTATTAACTGGGCGTGAAATTCTAAGTTTTGCTTATTGGTGACGACCGCGCATGAACAACCCTACCTGCCATTCTCCAAAAAGGTCTGAATGAAAGTCATCCAACTGCCTCGCTCTAAGGTTCATCTCGGCGAGCCCTTGTTATGGAATGTACGCGATGAGCAAGGCAAATTGTTGCTCTCGAAGGGCCACGTTATTGCGTCCGAGCGTCAACTTGATGAACTGTTGGAGCGCGGTGCCTTTGTTGATGTTGAAGAGGTCAAGGCCAGCGCTCAGGAGACACAGCCTCAAGAGGCAAAGAAAATATCGGTACCGCCCAATTTGTTTGGTTTGTGGGCGCAAACAGCGGAAGATTTGCGTACCCTGCTGCATAAACCGGACGAGCATTCTGACTTTGTCCTGCAGGTGAAGGCATTCGCGAAGCGGATCATCGATCTGCTGGATTACAACGTGGACATTGCCCTGTACCGCGCTGTAAGGCAAGACAACGTTCATCACTTTTACTACGGATACAGCCATGCCATCCACACGGCTGTATTGTGTATTTTGCTGGCCAGACGTATGCAGTGGACATCTGAACGCATGCTGAGTCTGGTGCAAGCGGCGCTGACAATGAATTTGTCGATTCTGGAGCTACAGGGGCAAATGGCCGCGCAGGACGTGCCCATGAGGGAGCAGCAAAAGATTGAAATTGTGGCCCACCCGGCTAAAGCCGTGGCCATGCTGACCCACCTAGGAGTTTGCGATTCCGATTGGCTTACAGCCATTGCACAACATCACGAGCACCTCGACGGTACGGGTTATCCAACGGCTTGCACTGTCATAAGTGAAATGGCTGTTGCATTGCGCGTCACCGACGTGTTCATGGCCAAAATCAGCCCACGCGCACTGCGTGAGGCACTGTCGCCGCAAGACGCGATTCGTCAGCTGTACCGCGAAGACAAGGGTGGGGCGATATCAACCGCCATCATCAAGGAATTTGGCATTTACCCACCGGGTGATTTTGTCAAACTGGCATCCGGCGAGCTGGCCATTGTGGTGCAGCGAACCGCGAATGCCAAGGCACCCATTGTGGGTGCCATCACGGATACGCTGGGTCGGGCAACTACCAAAACTGTGCGCCACGATTCAGGTCAAGCTGAATTCGCAATCGTGGGGAATGCGACCGATAAAGCCATGCTCAAGCGCTTGCCGCCCGAGAGACTGTTTGGGTTTTCAATGGCGCCGGCCAAACCGTAGGCATCCATCCAAAGAAAACGGCAAGAACGCAAGTATGACTGTGCAGAAATCTCTGTCCCAATCAATGGTTTCACCTAGATTTTAATTGAACCAGTTGTTGGTGCTTCCCTGATTGAGTCGACTTGAGGTGTCACGAGCCTACACTCTGATCCAGAGTGCTGTACATATTGGACAATACATTGTTGCCACAGCGCACATGTTTAACTCAAAAGTGACGACGCATGATCCTCTCCCTGATCAACAACATCGCATTTTTGGTCGCCTTGGTGGCTGCCGGGCAGATCGTGATTTCGCGTTTTCACCAGAATACGCTGAATCGTCAGTTGTTGCTCGGGGTGTTGTTTGGCGGTGTGGTCCTGTTGGTAATGGCCAATCCTGTGATTTTTTTGCCCGGCGTGATTTTTGACGGTCGGTCGATTGTGTTGTCGGTGGCTGGCGTGGTGGGTGGCGGTGTGCCCGCTGCGATCGCAGCAAGCATGGCTGCCATTTATCGCTATCAATTAGGTGGCGCCGGTGCGTTGGTCGGTATCATCGTTGTCCTGGTGTCAGCATTGCTCGGGGTGCTGGCGCGGAAATGGTGGCTGCGCCGTGCAAGTCCACCCCAACCAGCACAATATCTGGCGCTGGGCGTGTTGGTTCAACTGGTGCAGTTGACGGCATTCACCCAAGTTCCGAATCGAGCCGGCTATGCCTTCATCGAGCAAGCCTGGTGGGTACTTCTGCTGTTTTACCCACTTGCCACAATGTTGTTGTGCCTGTTTTTTCGCAATCACGAACAGCAGCTGATTGACCAGCAGGCGTTGTCTTCGGCGCGAGAAGCGGCAACTGCTGCGGAAACCGCCAGCATGGAACGTTTTCACGCCTACTTTGACCATTCCATCGTGGGCCTCGCTATCACCAGTGCGGAAAAAGGCTGGATTGAGGTTAACGATGCCCTTTGCGCCACTCTTGGCTACACCCGGGAAGAACTGACCCGAATGACATGGACCGAGCTCACCTACCCTGAAGATGTGGCGACCGACTTGGCTCAGTTCAACCGCATGCTGGCTGGTGAAATCAACAGCTACACGCTGGAAAAACGCTTCGTCCACAAGGATGGCCATTTGGTGGATACGCGCTTGGCGGTCAGTCTTGTACGCAAGCCGGACTTCAGCATCGATTACGTCGTGGCGATGGTCGATGACATCACCGACAGAAAGCGGGACAACGAAAGCTTGCAGCAGGCAGCCAGTGTCTTTGGTCACACGCGCGAAGGTATTTTCATCACCGATGCCAATGGCAGCATTGTCAACATCAATGACGCCTTTACCCGCATCACCGGCTACAGCCGTGAAGACGTCATTGGACAGAATCCGCGTATCCTGAGTTCTGGCAGGCAAGACGCCGAGTTCTACCGGGTCATGTGGACCACCATGAGCGAACAAGGCCACTGGAGCGGTGAAATTTGGAACCGACGCAAAGACGGTGAGATTTACGCCGAACTGCTGACCATCAGCGCGATACGTGATGGGCTAGGCACCACGCGGCAGTATGTGGCCCTGTTCTCCGACATCACCGCCATCAAGACACACCAAAGTCAACTGGAGCACATCGCCCACTTTGACGCACTCACCAACCTGCCTAACCGCGTGCTTCTGGCCGACCGCCTGCATCAGACCATGGCACAGGCGCAGCGCAGGCAACAGCAGCTGGCGGTGGTTTACCTCGACCTCGATGGTTTCAAGGCCATCAATGATCATCATGGTCATGATGCAGGTGATCAGATGCTCATCACCTTATCCAAGCGCATGAAAGAGGCGCTGCGTGAGGGTGACACGCTGGCACGCTTGGGCGGCGACGAGTTTGTGGCCGTGCTGACCGATTTGGAAGACAAGCGGGCCAGCATGCCTATGCTTGAGCGCCTGCTGGCTGCAGCCGAGTTGCCGATTTCGGTGGGCAGCCTGAGTTTGCAGGTATCAGCCAGTCTGGGCGTCACCTTCTTCCCACAGGAGCAAGACATCGAAGCCGACCAACTCCTGCGGCAGGCTGACCAGGCTATGTACCAAGCCAAAGTGGCTGGCAAGAACCGCTACTGTGTGTTTGATTCCGCGCATGACAGCAGCATCCGCGACCACCACGAAAGCCTGGAGCGCATTCGTTTGGCACTGGAGCGTTGCGAGTTCGCGTTGCATTATCAGCCGAAGGTGAACATGCGCAGCGGTCAAGTAAAAGGTGCCGAGGCATTAATCCGCTGGCATCATCCCGAAAAGGGCTTGCTGAATCCTGCAGCCTTCTTACCGTTGATCGAAGATCATCCGCTGGCAGTTGATGTGGGCGAGTGGGTAATTGACACCGCCCTGCATCAGATTGAGGTGTGGCGTGAAGCCGGTCTGGACCTGCCTGTCAGTGTCAACATTGGTGCACGTCAACTGCAGCAAGGAGATTTTGTAGAGCGCCTTCAGGCCATCTTGACAAGACACCCGAAATTGCATCCGGGCTGCATTGAATTGGAAGTGCTGGAGACAATTTTGCGTTAGACGACTTTGGGACTGGATACTCATCACTCACTTACCTCAAGCGCCTGCGCGTGGCGCTGTTAAAGATCGACCAGAGCTTTGTGCGCGATATGCTCGACGACCCTGATGACTTGGCCATTTTGCAAGGCATCATCGGTCTGGCTGCTGCCTTCAAACGAGAGGTGATAGCCGAAGGCGTCGAAACTGTTGCTCACGGCACCGCGCTTTTGCAGCTGGGCTGCGAACTGGCACAAGGCTATGGCATTGCCCGACCGATGCCGCCAGATCAGATGCCAAGCTGGGCAGCCACTTGGCAACCCAACTCGGCCTGGGGTGACGTGTCACGGGTCATAAATAAGTAGGCTGCACTAACGCAGTTGCGTGCCATGACGGCGCCCGCTCCCTGCCTATTCGATGAAAGAAGCCTGCAATCTGCAGGAAGAACACTGGGTATTGGACAGTCTAGCGCAAATGCTGGACGAATTCGTCCATCACGACACTGACAGTTGCCGGCACCTTCTGGAAGTAGCCGCCATCTTGTCGGCTACTGGTGCCGCTTTGGGCTCATTACTGGGTGGAAATACACGCGCCGTTCAGGTTCGTAAATCAAAGTGAAGAAAACGTATGAGTTAGCACTTCGCTGAGCTGGACGTCCCATTACCTGCCTGTCGTTGTGATCGGCTTTGCTCAAGAGTCAGACAGACTGGCAAGTCGTTTTCTACCGATGAATGACTGCTGCTGATTTTTCCGTCAAGTCTATGACCGCTGTCTGGAACGAATTTCTACGACTGGTTGTGGCCATCACGCGACGACCACAATGAGAATGGGCCACCTTGGTAGCGGACATT
>JAIFMR010000205.1 GCA_020048255.1 Rhodoferax sp.
CATCAACGGCCAAAACACCCCTGTCAACGTCGCCAGCGAGGGCGACGCTGCTGCCTTGATCAATGCCCTCAAGCGCGCCCAACAAACCGCAGGAGGCTAACCCGACATGGCCATTACCCTAACGCACGAATCCACCACCGTTACCCTGCCTGATGCCCTTGAATGGGCGGACGAATACACATGGAGCCCGGTCGAGCAAACATCTACCTACACCACCACCGGCGCCTTGCTGATTGAAGAGGCCACCAAGCAAGCCGGTCGGCCCATCACACTCGAAGGCACCATAGACCGCACCTGGTGCCCGCGATCAACCATCGACCAACTCCACACATGGGCGCAAACCACCGGCACCGTGCTGACATTGACCCTGCGCGGTATCGCGCACCAAGTCATTTTTGACCACAGCAAAAGCGCATTGCAAGGCTTGCCGGTGCTGTTTTACCAAGACTCATCAATTGCCAGCAATGATTGGTATTACCCCACTTTGCGCTTTCTGGAACTCTAACCACCATGCCTATCCTTTCCGGCGACATCAAGCTCGTAGCCTCTCAAGTCATGGATCCCAGACATTAGCGAGCTTGACCGCGCTGGTGGCCGTGTCAACATGCGCAAGCTCCATGTGAGCGTGCAGTCCGCTGACACCGACACCTACATGGGGTCAAACGTCATCGTGGCCGTACCGCCTGAAGACCCCAACGTGTCCGTCACCCTGTTCACCACAAATGACACGTTCGACCGCCGCGAATCCGCCGCCAGCCGGATTGAGAGCTACCTGGCAAAAGGCCCGCTGTGGGCAGGCATCCTCTACGATAACCATATCGCAGGGCAGCGCAGCGTGCAGATATTCCAGCGCACCACCGCCGACCTACCGCTGGTTGGGCAAACATTGGTGCTTGTTGCGTTTGAAGGTCTGTCCAACGAAGACGCGCAATACATCCGAACTACTGCCGTCGAGTCGCAAGAGCGCACCTTTTACGATACGGCAACCAACACCGACTTCCATGCCGCAATCGTTACTTGCGCGATCAGCGATGCCTTGCGCACCGACTTCACCGGCACCGCCGCCAATAAATCCTTTACCGCTGGCGCACTGGCCGCAAAACTGCGGGATACCGTAGTGGCCGACGCAGGCACTTATGTTGGCGTGTCCCCGTTGACCCTGGCCGCGCAACTTGGTGACTTCACTGTCAACGCAGAATCGGTCTATACCCAACTCGTCCCCAGCGCACAGATCGAAACCCCAATCAGCGATGTGCGTACCAACGGCTTGAGCACCGCCCTGGTGGCCGCAGGTGGCGCAGTGACACAGACTATTACGCTTGGTTTTACCACCAGCCAAAACCTGTTTGTCGGCGGGCCAATCTACCCTGGCAGCTTGAGCATCGTGCGCGCGGGGGTCACCGCCACGGACTCCGGCGGCTTGCTGATCAGTGCGGCAGTTGAGGTCGGCCAAGTGGACTACGACAACGGCATTGTCAGTCTCAGCACGAACGTATGGGGTGGTAGTGCCGGGTCGCACACCGTCACTTTTGTGCCCGCTGCCGTGCCCGACTTGATCAGCGACCAGCGGGCTATTCGCGTCACTGCTGAAACCCGTGCGCAGAGTTACGCCTTTGTCATGGATGACGTGCCGGTCGCCCGCACGTTAACATTGAGTTACCTTGCACAAGGCCGCTGGTATGTGCTGCGCGATGACGGCTCTGGCAAACTCTCTGATTCGAGCAGCGCCTATGGGGCCGGAACCCTCAACTACACCACCGGCTCGGTATCCGTCACCCTGGGCGCTTTGCCTGATGTTGGCAGCAGCATCGTTGTGCAAAGTTACAGCAATGTCACCACCGTGCAGGCCAGCAATACCACGCTTGTCAACAGCGGGCGTGTTTATGTGCCGATTAACACCGATGGCCTGATCAGCGAGGAAAAGGGTACTAAATCCATTACCCCCGGCAGCCTGACAGTCGCCTGGAACGACGGCGCTGCCCGCTTGGCCACAGACGACGGCGTGGGCGCACTCACAGGAGATGCTACCGGACAAGTGGACTATTCCCTTGGTGTAGTCAAAATCAGCCCGGCCCTGTTGCCCCTCGTGGGTACTGTGTTTACCCTGACGACAAATTTGTGCGACAACGCACAGGCCGTTGGCGTAACCCTTGCAGGCGGTAACATAGGTGTCCCTGGAATAAAACCTGGAAGCGTGCATTTTGAGATACCTGTAACCATTCACTACAATCCGACAGAGAGCCAGCATGTCTTGACATTTTCAGTAAGAGAAACCGTTTTTACCGTATCGGATGATGGCGCAGGCAATCTGCATACTTTTGAGTTCGGACAACGGTACTTGGCCGGAAGCATCAACTACGCCAGCGGAGTAATCTCGTTTGCACCAAGCGCACTGAACCCCGCTGACCCCGCAGGCCCGTTTGTATATTACAGCTATTGGGGCTGGCATAAGTGGCTTTCAGTATCAGGAACGCGCAGCGTCACCTACCCTGTCAACGCCAACATCAGCTACAGCACCGAGGCCGGAGCCAACAACACCACCAGCGTAACCGTCAGCCAATACACCGCCCGCACCGTCATGGTGCCAAACTACACACTAAAGGGCGTGGGCTTCAAACTCGGCAGCAGCCAATACCAGCAATTGACCGACAACACCCTTGTAAAAGACACCAGCCCCACCACGGGCGGAGGCACGCCATCCGGGTCAGTATCTGCCGCATTGGGTGCCGTCTTTATCAGCGCCTGGCCCACGGGGGCCAGCAGCACCTTGACCGACTGGCGCGGACTCATTGCCCCGCCGAGCGTGGGGGTTGAAGCCCCGTTTACTGCCTTTTCTGCCACCTTTCGCACAGCGACCAGCCCATTGCGAACATCCTCTCTGAGTGTGCTCGGCACCATGCAGGACGGCACGACGTTTAACGTCACGTCTGACTCTAACGGCAAGATCAACGGCACGCGAGTTAAGGGACGTGTGGACTACCAGTACGGCCTGGTTGAACTGTATTTCGTCAACCCGGCAGGCGACACCGCCCTGAATGTTGATCTGGCCTTCCTTGACATCAGCGGGCTGACGACCACACCCGCTGACCTGGTTATGACCGCCAGCCTGCGTTACAGCGCCGTGAGTTTCAGTTACCTTCCACTGGATGCCGACCTGTTGGGCATCGACCCCGTGCGCCTGCCGTCCGACGGTCGCGTGCCGATCTTCAGGGCCGGGGGTTTTGCCGTGGTGGGCCACACAGGCTCCGTCACGGCCACCGTCAGCAATGCGCAGGTCATCAACGCTGCCCGTGTACGCCTCAGTCGCGTGCGGGTTGTCGGCAATGATGGCAACGTGATCAACACCGGTTACACCGCCGACCTTGAGGCGGGCACCGTGACATTCACAGACGTGACGGGTTACAGCCAGCCCGTCACGGTAGAGCACCGCATCGAGGATATGGCCGTGGTGCGCGAGGCGCAGATCAGCGGAGAGATTACCTTCACCCGCGCTTTGACCCACGACTACCCCCTTGGCAGTTATGTCAGCAGTGCGCTTGTTGCTGGTGACCTCAAGGCCCGCGTGTCAGTGCTATTCGATCAGGGCACATGGAACGGTATCACCTGGTTGGATGTTGTCAGCGGTAATGCCGCTACCGGCACCTTCAACGATGTGCTGGCCCCTATTGTCGTCACCAACATAGGCGCGGTATCCGAACGCTGGGCGCTGGTGTTCACCAACACGACGACATTCAACATCGTTGGAGAGCACGTTGGTGTGATAGGCACCGGCAGTATCAACGAGCAGCAAGCACCGCTAAACCCGGCCACCAGCGCGCCCTATTTCACCATCCCCGTGTTGGGCTGGGGGTTGGGCTGGTCGGTTGGCAACGTGCTGCGCTTCAACACCGTAGGGGCTATGACCCCTGTGTGGGTCGTGCGTACCGTCCAGCAAGGGCCAAACACAGGCGTTGAGCATTCATTCACATTATTGTCGCGTGGCGACGTAGATCGGCCTTAAACTATGAGCACATCCGTAAAATTCTTCAACTCAGACATGGCAGGCGCGCCTGCGTGCAGCGGTACGGCAGGAGCTTTGCTTGCTGTGCTCGATGCTTGTCTGATCACCGGCTGGGGTCTGCAAACCGTTGCCAGTGCCAGCATTGACGCAGGTGTTTGCACCCTGACCCTACCCACCACACCGGCCATGCAGGTCGGAAGCGTGGCCTTGGTAGCAGGGGCAACACCGTCCGGGTTGAATGGCGAGCAGCGGGTCACCGGCATCACAGCCAACACCGTCAGTTTTGCGACCTCCGAGACCGGCACCGTCACCGGCACTATTACCGTCAAACTGGCACCCGCAGGTTGGCTTAAACCGTTCTCAGGCACCAACCTTGCCGCATACAAGATCGACCCGGCCCTGCATCCCGACAGCACGGGTATTTTCCTGAAGGTGGATGACACGACCACGCTTAGTTCTCGTATTTGGGGCTACGAAACTTTGAGTGACATCAGCACAGGAACTGGCGAATTTCCAACCACTTCACAAACACCGCTGTATGTGTTCAAAAGCGAAGCAGCAAGCACCTCCGTGAGACCGTGGATGATTGTTTGTGACTCTCGTATGGTGTATGTGGGCATACGTCGTTATGGCACATTTGATACGGAATACGGCCCGGAGTGGTGGGGGTTTGGGGAGTTTGCAAGCAAGAAAACGGCTGACCCCTATAGGTTTATGGTGTCTGGGAATTATTCAACGACAATTAACTACACCCCGACAGCCGGCAATTCAATAGCGACAACTAACAACGTGGGTTATACCTACGTTGCCCGTAGTTACACCGGATTAGGTGGCGGGGTAAAAACACAAAACTACACATGGCCGTTACAGTACTATAGCAGCGGGGGGAGTGCCGCACCGCTACCGTACCCCAATGGCCCGGACTACGGACTGTATTTGTGCAAAGCAGATATTTTTGAACAAAGCCCGGTAAACATGCGCGGCACCCTGCCCGGCATGTTGATGATCCCGCACAGACTGGTACGCCAAATCTGCCCGGATGCCAAGACCGCCTACCTCGACAACGATGTGCCAGGGTACGCTGGGCGCACCATTGGGCTTATGGCATGTGCGCACTCCAGCGCGGATTGGGGCGTAGTCGCCTTTGACTTAACCGGTCCGTGGGAGCATTGACATGACGCTGTATGTAGGCGGCACATCGCTGTTGCTGCACGGGGATGGGGCTGATGGCAGCACCGTGTTTACTGACGAAACCGGCAAGACCGTTACGGAGCGGGGATTATTTGACCGTCCCTGGTTCTGATTTTGCGTTTGGCACGGGGGACTTCACGATTGAGGCATGGGTGTATTTGCCAGTTGCTCCAAGCGGTAGCTACGCCGCTATCGTTGACATAAGAAACGCTCCGCAATCAGATGGCTCTATTTTGTGGGGTCTTAACAGTTCCAGGGTGCTTGTTTACTACGGCTACGCATCTACGACAAATTCAGTCCCGTTAAACCAGTGGTCACATGTGGCAATATGCAGGTCGTCTGGTGTGACGAGAATGTTCATTGACGGAACGCAAGGTAGTTCATCTACGGAATCAGACAATAAGACGGGCGTGCCGAGCGTCTTTATTGGCCGGGTTTATGACAATTTCAACCCCGCATTTCAGGGGTACATTGAGGACTTTCGGGTCAACCCGTTCGCCACCTACAGCGCAGATTTCACCCCGCCAACATCTGCGTTAGGGAGTGACCCAAGCCCGGCCAAGCCCGTGATGCAGGCGATAACCACCGATTTGACCGACCGCCTGCCCTACGGTATCCCCAACACCCCAATTGTGAACAACATCAACCCGTGGGAGTTCAAGGGACGGGGCCGCATTACCGGCACCGTAAAAAACACGCCGAACACGCCTGTCTTTCGCCTGGTGCGCTTGTACCGCGAACCAGGCGGGATGCTGGTTAAAAGTGTCTGGAGCGACCCAACAACGGGCGAATACATCTTTGACGGCATCCCCACGCAGTTCCGCTACACCGTGCTCGGCTACGACTACACCGAAACCTATCGCGCCGTGGTGGCGGACAGGGTGATACCGGATTTAATCCCATGACCATCAGCATCACGTCTGCCCTCAACGATGCTCGCCTGACCGGCACCCTGGCTTTTCTGGACACTGGCAGCAGTAGCGCCGCTGTGCGCATCTACGGCAGCACACGCCCGGCCACACCCGCCGACACGCCCGGCAGTGTCATGCTGGTTCAGATCGACCTGACCAAGCCCGCAGGCAGCGTATCGGCGGGCGTGCTTACCTTGACCCCAGCGGCCAACGGGTTGATCGCTGAAACCGGCACCGCCACATGGGCGCGCATCGTCAATGGCGACGGTGCCACCGCCTTTGACTGCGATGCAGGCCAGGGGTCGGGCGCGTGGGAGATCGAGTTGGTAGAAGCTGTCCTGTACGCCGGGGGTGATGCGGCCCTGCAATCTGCAACGCTGGGCTAGGTGTGACCGATCTCGTCTTCAGTCAGAGCGCCAGCGGGGTAACGACCGCGCTTGTGTTTGGCGCGGACGATGGGCCATCTACACATTTTGACCTGACACTGACCGGCACCTTGCCGGGCCTGACGTTTGCCGCCCGTGTGTCGCCTGTGGCCCGCGTGACTTTGACAGGGGTGTTTGGCGATGTGCTGACACTCAGCGCAGCAGTAAGCTATTACACCAACACCTCGCGGCCAACGGTTTATCAGTCTCGCACGTTTGCGCAAGTGGCCGTGCCGACAGAATGCGGCGTGTTGCAGCCCGAGCCACCAGCGGTCAAAAGCATCAGTGAGGTGTCCGCAACGTGGACGGATGCACAAATATCCAGCACGGTCATCAACGCAGCATACGACACCGCGCAGCGCACCGACACACCGCAGACGGTGGGGTTCTCGGAAGCAGCCCGCATCGACAGCCCTCAGTTGCGCAGTACGATGCAAGAGGGCGATCACCGGTGGCTACGCTTTTTCAGCCGGTTCCAGGAGGCCGACCGGCTAGCTGCGGCCCGCCTGACCGGCCAGTTTGAGGACGGCTTGAAAGACCGCAGGCCGACCATAAGCAGCTTTTTTGGCGAATCCGTGCGCCTTGAAGCCCTGCGATACCACGGCAGTGCTGGTGCAGCCCGGCCCGTTGTGATTGGGCGCTACAGTCGGTTTCAAGAAGCCTGGGTTCCCCGACCCGGCCAGTATGTGCCGCCCGTCACTCCGCCTGTGGTGCCGGAGTATTGGGGGCCGGACTTGCTGTTCAAGTGCCCGCCCGGCACGGTGCATCTGGTGTTTGGCTATGACTGCACCAGCACCACAGGTCAATCGCTTTTTGCCATTCTTCCAGCAAGGTTCTACATGACCGCCCACAGCATCTACGCTCAGCGTCTTCCTGATCTGGCAGACATCCCCATCTTTGAGGCCAGCATCGCAGCCGATTCTGGCTCCTACTGTTGGAGCCTGTCGGCCAGCGGGCCAGGTGGCCTGTTTGACTTGTTGGCCCCTGTGGACGGCCTGCCTGCCCAGATCAAGCTCACCCTTAATGGCATCCCTTGGGTATTTGCCATTGACAGCATCAGCCGCAATGTCTCGTTTGGCAAAACCGGTTCCAGCATCCAGGGTCGATCTGTCACCGCCCTGATTGCCGCGCCCTACCTGCGCAGCGAGCAGCGCATTGAACCTGATGAAAAAACCGCCCAACAACTCGCGATCCAAAATCTTGCTGGCACCGGCATTGGTCTAGATTGGGGTATAGGCGCAGGAGCATTGGCCAACGGCGGCATGATCGACTGGACCGTCCCCGCAGGCGCCTACAGCCGCCAAGGCACCGCACTGGAAGCCGTTAGCCGCATCGTGCAAGCTGCAGGCGGCTACCTGCAAAGCCACCGTAGCCTACCAACCTTGCTGGCCCGCCACCCTTATGGCCAGCGGATTGGCGACAACCCCGGCGCACCCTGGGGCTGGATGATCGGCCCAGCGGATGTTGAACTCGCCCCTGACGCTCTGATCACTGAGTCCATTGAACGCCAGGATGGCCCAGACATCAATGCTGTCTATGTCTCAGGCACCAGCCACGGCGTTCTAGCGCTGGTCAAACGCACCGGGAGCGCCGCCGACAAACTTGCCAACATGGTCACCGACTCGCTAATCACCCACGTTGATTGCGCCCGTCAAGCCGGGTTAGCCGTTTTAGGCGCTGCTGGCCACAAATACGCTGTGCGCCTTGACCTGCCGGTGCTGACCGGATCTGGCCAACCCGGCGTGCTCGATGTGGGTCAACTTGTGCAAGTCAATGTCAGCGCCCCCTGGCGTGCTCGCGTTCGGTCGGTGTCGGTTTCAGCCAAGCGCCCAAGCCTGCGCCAAACCGTGACACTGGAAAAACATTCAGCCTGATAAGAAAAAATCACTATGGCCCTTGCGTCCACCAACCTTTATCGCGCCCTGCGCGAGCTGCTGCCAGAGCAACCACTGCAAGTCGCCACTGTGGCCAGTGTCAATGCGGGGCTTGGCACCTCAATCATCACATGGCCTGGAGGCAACACCCAGACTGTGCGTGGGACCGGCGTTGCCCCCACCAATCTGGCCTTTGTGCGCAATGGCGTGATCGAGGGCGAGGCGCCCAGCCTGACTACCGAACTTATTGAGGTTTGAAAATGACCGATACCCCCCTGCGCCGCTACGTTGACACCCACGAAGGGCGAAGACGTGCTACTGACGAACTGTTGCCCCATCCACACGACAACACCGAGGCGTGCCCCGGAGGTTGCGAGGACATTCTGGTCATGGAAGACGCAGTATGCAAATCCCGCGCTAACTTTGTCCGCCTTGGTCGTGTTGAGGAATTGCTGGCTATCAACAGCGCAAAGATCGACACCAACAGCCGTGAAACCAGCGAGATTTTGTCTTTGATGCGTGAAGGCGAAGCATTCTTCAAATTCTCAAAGAAGATCGGTGACGTACTCAAGTGGATGCTTGGCATTGCCTCAGCCGTTGCTGTGTTTTGGGCATCAGTGAAAGGGTGGAAACTATGACACTTATTGACAACGCCAGCCAAATCTTGCGCAAAGCATGGAGCGTCAAGATGGCTTTGCTGACTACGCTTTTTGCAACGCTGGAGGTGCTGCTACCCGCAATTGCTCCGACTATTCCTCCTGGCACTATGGCTAGTATTGCTTCAGAATCTATTGTTCTTTCAGTTGCAGTAGCAGGGGTTGTAATCGTTTGGCTTTGGGTTTGGGATAATAAGCTATGAGAAGACTTAGCTTAAACGGACAGCGCAAGCTCAAAGAATTCGAGGGCTGTAAGCTGACAGCCTACCGCTGCCCCGCCGGAGTTTGGACGCTGGGCTACGGCTTTATCGATGGCGTGAAGCAAGGCGACACCATGACACAAGTGCAGGCTGACCAGCGCCTGATCTATGAACTGCGCGAGTACGAAGCCGCTGTTTTCGTTGCCACATACGGACAAGTCGCACAGAACGAATTCGATGCCTGTGTAATTTTGACTTGGAACATCGGTATCCGTGGAATGGAACGCTCAACTGTTATCCGTGAGCATAACAAGGGTAATAAAGCGGCAGCAGCTAAAGCCTTTGGATTGTGGAACAAAGCTGGTGGCCGGGTAATGAAAGGCTTGGTTCGCAGAAGGGCAGTAGAAGCCGCGCTGTACCTCACTTTGCGGGGTGTTGTTGAAGCGTTCTTTGCGAGGTTCGCATGAGCTACGAAGGCCCACTTCGTCGGCACCGGGATATGCAAAAGACACTGATGATTGTCGCTAATGCTGACAGTTTTGCTGCGCTAAAGCAGCCGCCAATCGCACCAAAACCTTTGAATCTCGCTGTACTGCCCGAGGAATTACTGAAACCCGCACAGCCTGACCCAGGCTACATGGACAGGCCGCGTAACCCAAACTGGCGGGGGACACATGACTAACCAAGAGATTTTTGAATTCGATCTCAAAGTTCGTAGCGTACCTGATCGGATTGCAGAGCTTGAAAAAGACCCTGTGCGGGCTGCATCACTTGCACGAGCAAGACAGAATCTAAGGGTGTGGATGAATGCAGAATACCCAGAAAGATTGTATAAGAACAACAAAGATGGGGGATATACATGACTGACAGCAAGATTACTCCAGAAGCTGAAAAGCGATGTGCTGCCCATTCCTTGCAAGAGCAGCTTGAACAGTACCGTGCTATCCAAGCGGCTGAACTTGCTATCGCTCGCAAAAGGTTCAGATCGCATGATCAGGATGATATTCAGACTGCTTTTGAGGGCGAT
>JAIFMR010000184.1 GCA_020048255.1 Rhodoferax sp.
AAGTAGGCCAGCGTTGATGGGGCCCCCAGAGCTGGCGGGTAGGTAGCACCGAGCCACTGAGTGATCAGTGGCCCAGATTAATGACAGTCACGCCTGGGGTAACCCAGGCGCACAGAATCCGGCTTATCGGTGGGCTTCACACTTTTTTATAGCGCCTGGCCCAAGCACAGTCTGGGCTACAGGCTAATTAGCCGCGTGCCAGCAAGGATTGGCCCAAGGCAAACACCGAGTTGGGAGCGTTGGTTCGCACCATCGGCTGAGCCGGCTTCTTGAACACACCGCGGTTCGGTGCGGGCTTTTGCTCAACTTTGACACCCTTGGCCAACTGCTCCAGCACCAAGCTGCGCAAAGTGACCGACTGCATGAAGTCGTACACCTTGGCGTTCATGGAATCCCACAAATCTTGCGCCATGTCCTGGGCCAGCACCTCATCGGTCTTCTTGACCTTGGGCAGTGCATCTTCCACAGCGCTGATGATGTCAGCCACAGTGATGGCGTCGGTGCGATGCCCCAGCGTGTAACCGCCGCCCGGGCCACGGGTGCTGATGACCAAGCCTTCGCTGCGCAACTTGCTGAACATCTGCTCCAGGTAGGACAGGGAAATCTGCTGCCGCGCTGCGATGTCAGACAGAGGCACTGGCCCGAGTTTTTCACGCAGGGCCACGTCAATCATCGCGGTGACGGCAAAACGACCTTTGGTACTTAAACGCATATTGATTACTCCTGTCAGTGTCTATGTTGATGTGACACGCCTTGAACTATAAGGTTCAACTTACTTCGCGTAAATTCGAATTTGTAACAATTACACTTCGATAAAAACGAAGCATCGCATTCATAACTGGAGTCGTTCACGTGAATTTCAAGCATCTTTACTACTTTTGGGTCACGGCACGTTCTGGCGGCATCATGCGTGCCGGTGAGCAATTACACACCACGCCGCAAACCCTGTCCGGTCAGATCAAGTTGCTGGAAGACTGGCTGGGACGCAAGTTGTTTCGCAAAAGTGGTCGGCAACTGGAGCTCACAGAACATGGTCGTTTGGCATTGGGCTATGCAGACCAGATCTTCAGCCTGGGGCAAGAACTGGAGACCGCGCTGCGCCAGGTGCGTGGCGCCCAGCGCCGGCTGGATTTTCGGGTGGGGGTGGCTGATTCGGTGTCCAAGTCTGTTGCTTACCGGCTGCTGGAGCCAGCCCTGGCAATGGATCAGCCGGTCAAACTGCTGGCCAGCGAGGGCAAGTTTGACGATCTGCTGGCCCAGTTGGCACTGCATCGACTGGACCTGGTGATTGCCGACGAGCCGATGCCGCGGCGCGTCAGTGTCAAGGCCTTTAACCATGCGCTGGGTCGCAGCGCCCTGAGCTTTTTCTGCGCGCCCGGCCTGAAGAACCAGATCAAGGGCGATTTTCCGGCGTGTCTGGACGGCATGCCCATGCTGGTGCCAGGCGCCTCGTCGTCGGTTCGGCGCCAACTCGAGGGCTGGTTTGCCCGCCACCGCTTGGCGCCGGTGGTGGTGGGGGAGTTTGACGACGCCGCGCTGATGAAGGCGTTTGGGCGCGAAGGGCAGGGCGTATTCATGGCGCCCAGTGTGCTTGAAGCCGAAACTTGCAGCCAGTTTGGCGTGCAGATCATGGGCCGTACCGATGAATTGGTAGAAGAGTTTTACGCCGTGTCGGTTGAGCGCCGCATTTCTCACCCCTGCGTGCTGGCCATCACCGACGCCGCACGGGGCCAGTTGTTTGGCGTTTGAGCCCGACGCCTTAGAAGCCCTGGCGTACGCCTGCACTGGATAATCGCCCCCATGCCTCTGAAAGAAATCTCACATCCCGCTGTCGACATCGATCTGCGTTACGCCACGCCAGACAACATCACCGGTCAATGCATTTACGACCACGCCGTGGCTTTTTTGCATCAGGATGCGCTGCTGGCGCTGGTGCGCGTGGCTGATCTGGCGGCGGCCCAGGGGCTGCGCCTGCGCGTGCTCGATGCGTATCGGCCGTCTGCCGCGCAGTGGCGTTTGTGGGCCGCCTTGCCTGACCCGCGCTTTGTGGCTGACCCACGCGTGGGCTCCATGCACACCCGCGGCGTGGCGGTCGACCTGACGCTGTGCAACCCTGACGGCGTGCCACTGGACATGGGCACCGCGTTTGATGAAATGACCGAGCAGTCTTTTCATGGCAACACCGAGATTGCACCTGTAGCTCAGCACAACCGGTGCCTGCTGATGGGACTGATGACGCTGGCTGGCTGGGATCACCATCCATTTGAGTGGTGGCACTACAACTTGCCCGACCCCACGCGTTACCCCAAGCTCAGTGATGAGGTCGAGGGCGAGTTCCTGATGGATGCACATCCCGCCGCGGCGTCCGGTGGATAAGCTCGGCGCAAGCCATCGGCTAAAACCGTTCGTGCGCCTGCAGGTAGCGCCACTGGCCCTCTGGCAGGTGGGCCAGGGTGACCCGCCCCACGCGCAAGCGCTTCATGCTGAGAATATGCAAGTCAAGCCGTTCGCACAGGTAAGCAATCAGCCCCGGGTGGGATCCTTTGAAAGCAAAGCGCAGCCGCGTCGAGGTCTCGCTGGTGCTGTTGACGCTGACCTTGACGGCGGGCAGGGTGTCTTTCTCGCTGGCCGGAGGGGTGTTCAGCCGGTGCAGCGTTTCCGGGGGAACGTCACCCTTGACCTCCACCAGCACTTCATGTTCCATGATCGCTGCATCTTCGGTGAGCTTGCGCAGCACGCGCCAGTCTTGGGTAAAAACCACCAGCCCACTGGCGCCAGTTTCCAGTGGGACGCAGGCGGTGAGCTTGGCAAAGTGGCGTTTGAGCACGCGGTTGTCTGACTCGTCCTGCGCTGTGTGCGTGGCCGCTTGCAGTAGCGCATGCGCTGGCTTCACGTGTTTGTTGGCTTGCCCGGGCAGTGCCATGGTGTCCAGGCCTGCGGGCTTGTGCAGCAGCAGGGTGACCTCGGTCAAACCCATCAGGCTGGCGTTGGGGTCTACCACCACGGCTTGGTCAACCACCCGCGCCATCGGTTCTTCAACCACCCGGCCATCGACCTTGACCCAGCCGCCTTCAATGTATTGCTCGGCCTCGCGCCGCGAACAGCGCATGACAAACGCCACCCGCTTGGACAGGCGCTCACCCGCTTGCTCGGCTGGCGCCGCAGGCTGCGCGGCTTGGCGGGGCGGGCGGGGTGGGCGAGAGGGGCTCGTGGCGATAGCACGTGCCGGTTTTTGTGGTTTGATCATTGTCGGCAATGGTAACTGCCCGTGTGTGCTGCCTGGTCTAATGACCAGCTCAGCGGATCAAGATGGTAAAACTGACTCAACTCTTGGTACAGCGCCGGGTGCTCAGTCGCCATAGCGGCAGGCTGCTCAAAAAACACCTCGGAAATCACCGCAAAAAACTCGCCCGGATCGGTGGCCCCATAGTCACTGAACAGCGACGGTGCGCCGCGCGTGACCCGAGCCTGCAAATTGCCAAACTCTTCCCCCAGAACGCGGGCCCAATGCCCGTAGTGGGCGCGTCGCTTCAGCAGGGGCGCACCATTGGCACTGCCAGTCTCTTGGTCGAGTTGGTGGGCAAATTCATGAATAGCGACATTTTGACCATCGTCCACCACCGCTGCACCGGCCAGGGTGTCCTGCCATGACAGGATCACCTGGCCCTCAGACCACGATTCACCCGCCAGCACCTGGCGTGCCCGGTGTGCGACGCCAATGCCGTCGGTGTGGTCCCGCTCCACTACGAAGCTGTCGGGGTAAACCAGAATCTGGCGCAAACTGGGGTAGTAGTCGCTGGGCCGGTTCAGGATCAACAGGCAGGCGTGTGCTGCAATCGTGACACGTATCTCGTCGGTGATCTCTAAGCCATCACAGCCAATGAACGATTTTTCAGCCAGAAACACCTGAATGTGCGCTTTGAGCTGCAGTTGCAAATCAGCAGGCATGGCGCGCACATAAGGCATACGCTGCTTCAAAATCTCACGCCAGGCGGCGGGGAAGGGCTGAGCCCGCAAAGCCCGGCGCTGGCGCGCAGCCCACCAGGGTTGGCCGCCAAACCACAGCACCAGCAGCAGGCCCAGACAGGTCAGGATAAAAGCCGGCATGTTGGTATTTCGGGTAGGTTGTGACGCTGTGACAGATGGTCACAAGTGCGGGCATTTTCAATAGGGCCGGCAATTCTTTGACTCAGACCTCCATGCGCATCGACGGTGACGCCACCATCGACTCAATCCGCGCCACATGCGCCATCAGCGAGCGTTTGGCCACCGGCCACATGCGTTCTGGCACGTCGTCATAGACCACCGCCAGCCAGTCGTCTAGACTACCGTCAGGCTGGGCCTGCATGGCTTGCAGCACTTTGGCTTCGCGCTGCAGGCGGTGCTGTTTCAAGCGGGCGATAGCGGCTAGCGCCTCATCGTCCGGCCCGCCGATGACATGGCCATGTGCTGGCAAGATGTATTGGACGCCATGCTCAAGGCATGCGGCACTGAGCAAGTCCAGCGAATTCAGGTAGTCGTTCATGTCGCCGTCGGGCGGATCAATCACCGTGGTGCTGCCATTGAGGATGTGGTCGCCCGAAAACAGCAGACCATCTTCCAGCAGGACCAGGCACAGGTGGTTAGCAGCGTGTCCGGGGGTGTGAATGACTCGCAGGGTGTGGCTGAGTTTGTAAGTCAAATCACCCTCTAGCCCTTGTGGTGTAAGCGCTAGTAGCTCGTTATTCAATAGCGATCTGTCGGGCGTGAAGGCGCTGGCCGTGCGCGCGGTTGGCGCGCTGGGCAAGCCCAATATGGGTGGCGCTACCGCGCACCGCGCTTGCAGTGGTCTCGCACCCGGCGAGTGGTCGTTTCTCCAAGTGCGCCTCATCGGCGGGGCCGGGGTCTATGGCAATAAAGCCGGTGCTGGGGTCGCCGACCAGATAGCTGTTGGTTCCCGGACCCGTCATGACGCCTGGGTTGGGCGCGGTCAGGCGCAGCACATTTTTCAGCAGCGGCACCGGTTGTTCACATTGCCAGTCCAGCGGGTGCACGATTTGCCCGTCTGGGCACACCAGCGCCAGTTCCCCAAAGGGTGATTCGTGCTCCATGTAGCGCGTCTCGCGTCCGGCCAATATGCCGGTGCGCGGGCAGCAAGACCACAAGGGCTCTTCGTTGACGGCGCAGGCCTGCAACACCGCGTCGACATTGGCAAAGTGGTGCAGGCGCTTGGTGCCGCGCCAGTGCCTCCGCCGGGCGCACCCAGACGGGTTCAAACTGCTCGGATTCATCGGCCACAGGTGTTTGGCCCTCAGGCATTCGCGCCACCAAAAACGGCACGTCAAAGCGCTTGGGCAGATCGCGGTCGGTGATCCAGCGCGCCAGCACGTAGACGTCGCTGGCAGCCAGCGTCAAACCGCGTGCCTGGCATTGCTCGGCAAAACGGCTTTGCCGGTTCATCGTGTCGATGTCACTCTGGCTGGCCCAGCGGCCATCGGCATGGCGCGCCAGCAGCACGCCCAATTCTTCAAAACTCTCGCGGATGGCAGCAATCGATTCGGTCAATGCCCCGTCTGCCTGGGTGGCACGGCGCTGGCAAATATCAAAGCAATGGCTGTCTGCCGCGTCAATCCCACCGCCGGGAAAGACGTAAGCGCCCGGCACAAAACTGGCTGTGCTGGAGCGGCGCGTCATCAGGACTTCAAGGCCCACAGGGGTGTCGCGCAGCAGCAGCACCGTGGCGGCGGGTCGGGTCGGGGCGGGCGGACGGTCCGGGTGCAGGCGTTGGGAGGGGCGGGGCATGGGTAAATTATGCAGGCACACCCACGGGTGCGATCCAAAATGATGTGTCGGTACATTGATGTAGCAGGAGTGGTTCACCGCAATGCAAGTCGCCCGGTACAGCAAAGCACCTGAATCCGAAACGCGATCGGTGTAGCGTGCGCCCGGCGTGGCGACTGGGTCAGGCGCATGCGGTTTTGGATCGAAATCACGCGCGGGGTTATGGGAGTGGTGCGCGATGGCCGTGAGTCGCACGCCTTTCGTTCCAAAGCCCGGTCGCCTAACCCAATCACCGCACCTCGAGGTTGTTGGCGTCCAGATGGTTTCTATGGGGCACCTTGGGTGTTTTTGGGAGGTGGGTGCTGCATTGGCGATGATGTTGATTCATCCAATGCTTTTATATTGATAGCTGTCAGCGCAATTAAGACGTGGGCTAGGGCCTGTTTTGATGTGAATTTGTGAGGGTCAAGCCAGCGCTCAATTCAAAACTCCGCTTCCCAGAGCGACTTGCACCCTTGGACATTTCTGCAAGCCCAAGCAAAGTGAGGCAGGGTGGCTGGGTCAGGCGACCGGGCTTTGGAGGGCAAGGCGCGTGTCCCCAGGAATTCGCATACACAGCCCTCGCCCCGCGCGTGATTGCACTCCAAAACCGCATGCGCCTGACCCAGTCGCCCTGCCGGTGAGCACCACAACGCGGCCGTGCGCTACCTGAACCGCCTCACTTGGAGTCGCACTCCACACTCACTGTCCCAGGTGCATCAGTTGACAATCCGATGCAACTTAACCGAAATTATTAGTGATGACCTGATGGACACTCAAGCGCTTCAACACACCCTGCGTGAATTTGCTGCCGCGCGCAACTGGCAGCCTTTTCACACCCCCAAGAACCTCAGCACGGCACTGATGGTCGAGGCCGCCGAACTGGCCGAGATTTTTCAATGGATGACACCCGAGGAATCACGGGCCGCAAACCGTGACGCAGCCACCCAAGAGCGCATTGCCGACGAAGTGGCTGACGTGTTGCTGTACCTGCTGCAGCTGGCTGACCACTGCGCCATTGATCTGGACAGCGCGGTGGCCAACAAGCTGGTCAAAAACGCTGTCAAGCATCCCCCAGCGTTGCCGGCCTAATTTCTGCCATCGATCGCCCGCACCCGGGTCCCGTCTTTGATGCGGTCATCGGGCTGGGTGATGACGGTTTGCCGGTCTTGTAATCCACCCAGCACCTGGGTCGCCAAGGCCGCGCGGATACCCACTTGCAGCGGGGTCAGTCTTGCTGCGCCGTCCTGGGCGAGGTACACCGCCCAGCCATCGCCATGGCGAAACAGGGCATTGGTCGGTACCAGCAGCAAGTCTTTTTCCTGGCGCAGAATGAACTCCACTTCCACACGGTAGGCGTCGCCCAGAGCGGCCCATTGCGCTTTGCGCGAGGTGATGTCCAGAATCACGCGGGTGCGCTGCTCCTCCACACCCAGGGCCGATATCTTGGTAAAGCCGCCCGGTTCGACCCGCGTGACCGTGGCCTCCAGCACGCCGTCGCCACCCCAGCGCAGCACCCGCGCCTTGCGGCCAGGGGCCAGGCGCACGGCGTCGGTCGACAAGACTTCCACTTCAATCTCCAGCGCCTCTGGGTTACCTATCTCCAGCAACAACTGGCCCACGTTGACGGGTGTAGCGCTCTCCAGGGCGCGTTTGATGACCACGCCATCGGCTGGCGCGTTTACCTGTAGCACACCATTGGCCCGGGTACGGCCTTCATCACCCAGCAAGGCCTGGGCCGCTTGCAGGCGCTGCTCGGCGATGTGTACGTCGGCCTGGGCCGTGGTCAGCGCGGCTGCTGCGTTGGCCGCTTGGGCGCGGGACTGGTCCAACTGTGAGCCGGTGGCCATGCCACTGGTGGCCAGGCTGCTTAAACGTTGCAGTTCTTTCTGGGCGACGGCGCTGGCTGTCTCAACTGCCGTCAAACGCAGGCGTGCCCCCTGCAGGGCGCTGCCATTGCCTGCGACCTCGGCTTGGGCCTGGCTGCGTGCGCGTGCATCGAGCAGGCTGGCGCTGATGGGCTCGATCTGCGCCACCATTTGTCCGGCGCGTACCGCGTCGCCGGCTTGCAGTTCGATGCGGCGCAAGCGCCCCGCCACCGGTGCGCTGATCTGGTAGCGCTGTTTCAGGCGCGTCTTGCCTTCTTCCAGAAAGCTTTGCTCGAGTGGCCCGCGCGTGACAGCGGCCACGCTGACCATTTGCACGGGTTCGCGCAGGGCGGCCCAGGTCAACACCGCCAGCGCCACGGCACCAGCGGCCCACAACATGCGTTTTTGCAAGGGTTTCATGGGTTGATCTTCGGTTGGTTTCAATCAGTGCGCTACTCGCGCGTTTTCAATACGGCAATCAAATCAAGCTGTTGTATGCGCCGACGCACCGCCAGCGCCGAGATCAGTGCCGACACCACCGTGATGAGCGCCGCATGCGCATAGGCCGAGGGCGGCAAGTGCACGGGCACACGGTACAAGTCGGACTGCAGATTGCTCGCCAGAAACCAGCTCAGCGCATAACCCACCACAAAGCTCAAGGGGATGGAGGCCAGCACCAACAGCGCCTGTTCGCCCAGCAGGATGTAGCTGACCTCACCCTGGGTGAAGCCCAGCACGCGCAGGCTGGCCAGCTCGCGACCACGCTCTGCCAGCGCGATGCGGGCCGAGTTGTACACCACGCCAAAGTTGATGACCGCGCCCATCAGCAGCGCGATCCAGGTGAACAAGCCGGTCATTTCGGCAATGCTTTTGTAAAGTGCGGTGATGGCCGACAGCCGAGACTCCACCCCCACCACGCGCGGGCGCCGGTCCAGTTGCCGAAAGACATCGGCCTGGGCGCTGTCTTCGACGTTCATCAACACGCCGCTGATCACATCGCCATCGCCGAGTGCGCGGTTGAGTGCGTCCAGGTTCATGTAAAC
>JAIFMR010000045.1 GCA_020048255.1 Rhodoferax sp.
AGCAACACCGACACATCGGCGGGCAGGGCAGCCACGGTTTGCAGCAGTTCTTCGCGTTCACCTGCTGGCACGCCGGCTACCGGTTCGTCCAGCAACAACACACGCGGTTCACAGGCCAGCGCGATGGCGATCTCCAGCAAGCGGCGTTTGCCATAGGCCAAGACCCGGGTTTCCTGGTCCATCACCGAGCTCAGGTGAAACTGTTCCAACAACTGTTCGCAGCGCTCGGTCACACGTTTTTGTTGGCCCAGCGCTTGCCACCATGTGTTACCTAGTCCCTGCTGTTGTGACACCGTCATGGCCAGCGTTTCCAGCGGTGTGAACGAGTCAAACAGCTGGTTGATTTGAAATGTGCGCACCATGCCCCGGCGCACCCGCTGGTAGGGTGCCAGTTGGGTAATGTCTTGCCCCTCGAGCGTGATCGAGCCCGAGGTGGGCTGCAGCACACCCGTGAGCAAATTGATCAGGGTCGTTTTACCGGCGCCGTTGGGGCCAATCAGGGCGTGACGTGCGCCCTTTTTGAGGTCCAGCGTGACTTTGTTGGTGGCGGTGATGCCGCCAAACTTCATGACCAGTTCTTTGGCGGACAACACGATGTCGCTCATGGCTTGCCTCCGGCTTGGCCAGGCTTGAACCAGGTCCAGGGACGAATCAAACGCTCACGCCCCACCAGCACCAGAATCACCAAAAACAAGCCAATCCAGAAGGTCCAGTACTGTGGCGTGATGCTGGAGATCACGTCTTGCATGATCTTGAACACCACCGCCCCGGCCACACCGCCATATAACCAGCCGACGCCACCAATCACCAGGATCAGCATGACGTCGGCCGAGCGGTGAAATTCGAACAAGTCGAGCGAGGCAAAACCGGTGGTTTGTGCCAATAAGGCCCCCGCAGCACCCGACGCGCCTGCTGCCACGGTGTAGACGATGGCCAGCCGGCTGGAGACCGGAATGCCAATGGCCATGGCGCGTAGCCGGTTGTCACGAATGGCTTTCAAGGTGGCACCAAAGGGCGAATTGACAAAACGGCGGGCAATGACAAACACCAAGAGCAGCACGCTGATCGAATACCACGCTGCTGTGCGCCCGCTGAGGTCAAACTCAAATCGCCCCAGCAGTGGCCCCATCACGACGCCTTGCAAGCCGTCGGCACCCCCGGTGAGCCAATCGAGCTTGTTGGCCAGTTCCATCAGAATCAAGCCCACACCCAGGGTCACCATCAGGCGGGTCAGGTCGGTGCCGCGCAAAATGGTGGCACTGCAGACTGCTCCGAGTGCAGTCGCAGTTGCCACGCCGACTGCCAGCCCCAAGAGCGGATCAGGCATGACCAATTTTGCAAACAAGGCAGCTGAATAGGCCCCCATACCAAAGAAGGCCGCGTGCCCGAGCGACACAATGCCGGTGTAGCCCAAAATCAAGTCCAGCGACAGCGCAAACAGAGCCACGATGGCAATTTCGTTGATGATCAGCGCGTGGCTGCTCAGCAGCAAGGGTGAAGCCAGTGCCAGTGCCCACAGCGGGTATTCCCACAGTTTCCAGCGACCGGCCTGGAGCAAGAGGTTTTGTGAATGGGCCATCACTTGCCCCCTTTGCGTACAAACAAGCCTTGCGGGCGCCAAATCAGAATCACGATCATCAGGCTATACACAATGAACCCCCCCAGCTTGGGGATGTAGTACTTGCCCGCCACATCGGCAATGCCCAAAAGCAAGGCAGCCAGCAGGGGGCCGGTGATGGAGGACGTGCCCCCCACGGCCACCACAATCAAAAAGTAAATCATGTATTTCAGAGGAAAGCTCGGGTCCAGCCCCAGTACCTCGGCACCCAGCGCACCGCCGAGGCCGGCCAGCCCGGAGCCCACGGCAAAGGTGCCCAAGAAGATCCGGCTGACGTTGATACCCATGCCCGCGGCCACGCGCGGGTCGTCCACCGAGGCGCGCAACTGGCTGCCAAAGCGCGTTTGGGTCAACACGTACTGCAAGCCCACGGTGAGCGCGGCGCACACCACAATAATGAAGACCCGGTAATGCCCCATGCCCAGCATGAAAGCACCTTCACCGATTTCGGTGCGGCCTTTGAGCCATTCGGGCAACTGAATAATTTGCTGGCTGGAGCCAATAAAGTAATCCGCACTGGCCACGGCCATGAAGGTCAGGCCAATGGAGAACAAGACCTGGTCCAGGTGGGGCTTGTGGTAAAGCTGCCGGTACAAGGTGCGTTCCAGTGCCCCCCCCAGTAGAGCCGAGCCTAAAAATGCCAGCGGCAGGCACAGCAGGAAGGGAACGCCCATTTTTTGCATCAGCAGCACGGTGATGTAGCCGCCCACCATGGCAAAGGCTCCGTGTGCCAGGTTGATGAAATTCATCAAGCCCATGGTCACTGCCAGACCCACTGCCAGGATAAATAACAGCATGCCGTAGGCAATGCCGTCAAAGAGGATGGTTAGCATTTCTTGGTTTAACTGTTGTGTTTGGCGGGTGGGGGTTGCTGGTGCCTAGGTTTGATCTATGCTGTGGATTGTGTTTCGCTAGAGCTTAGGTCTGGGTTCGTGTCAGGCTACAGCTGTTGTTTTGCATAGGCTTGAGCGCGGCGACTGGGTCATGTGCATGCGGTTTTGGGGTGAAATCACGCGGGTCAGTGTGTTGGTTCACGTCAATTTGCCTCCACGCCTTTCACCCCAAAGCCCGGTCACACAACCCAATCACCGCACCCAAGGGTGGCCAGCTTAAGTTTGGGGTTCAAGCACGCGGCTAGGAGCAGCATAAAGCCACATTTTGATGTGCTCGCAATGGCCAGCTATTGGAATACGAGTGGCGGATTCTCCTATGTGCCTTATCAAACCCGTATCGGTTGGGTGGGGTGATTGGGCGATGCGACCGGGCTTTGGGGTGGAAGGCGCGGTGTTGACCTATGCCTTAACTCAGGGTCAACCGTGTGATTTCACCCCAAAACCGCATGCGCATTGCCCAGTCGCCGCGCCCAACAACCTCCAGTAACCTACGTTTGCAACCAACAACTTTTACCCCATCAATCACCGCAAACAACAACGAACGACCTCAAATCAGCAAAGGGTTTACTGCGCTTTACCCGGATCCTTCACATCTTTGACCACATCAAATTCCACGTTGTACAACTGGCCGTCTTTCTTCTCGACCTTGCGCAGGTAAATGTTTTGCACCACGTCGCGGGTTTGGGCGTCGATGTACATCGGGCCACGTGGGCTCTCGAAAATCTGGCCTTTCATGGCGGCCAGCAAGGCATCACCGCCACCCTGACCCTTGGAAATTCTGAGCGCTTCGTAAATCACGCGCATACCGTCATATCCACCCATTGCCATGAAATTGGGGCGCATGGTGGGGTTGGCCTTCTTGAAGGCGTCCACAAACTTCTTGTTCGCCGCCGAGGGGTGCGCGGCGGAGTAGTGGTGGGATGTCACCACGCCCAGGGCGCCGTCGCCCATGTCGTTGAGTTGATCGTCATCGGTGATGTCGCCCGTGCCAATCAGCTTGATGCCGGCCTTGTCCATGCCACGCTCCAGGAACTGCTTCATCACAGCGGCACCCGCGCCAGACGGCACAAACACAAAAAGCGCGTCGGGCTTGATGTCGCGTACTTTTTGCAAGAAAGGCGCAAAGTCCGGGCCACGCAGCGGCACCCGCAGGGACTCCATCACCTGACCGCCATTGAGCAGCAAGCGCTGGTTGAAAAACTTCTCGGCATCTATCCCCGGACCGTAGTCACTGACCAGCGTCACCACCTTCTTGATGCCGTTCTTGGGTGCCCAGTCGGCCAGAGCGACAGACGCCTGAGGCAGGGTGAAACTGGTGCGAACAATGTACGGCGAGGCCAGGGTGATGCTGCTGGTGGCCGCAGCCATCACCACCATCGGTGTTTTGGACTGGGTTGCCAAGGGCGCGGTGGCCATGGCCGATGGGGTGATGCCAAAACCGGCCAGGACATTGACCTTGTCGTTGACGATCAGTTCCTGTGCCAGCCGCTTGGTGACATCTGGCAAAGTGTTGTCATCCTTGATGATGAGTTGAATCTTTTTGCCCGCCACGGTGTCACCATTTTGCGCCATGTAGAGCTTGACAGCTGCTTCAATCTGGCGGCCGGAACTGGCCAGCAGACCTGTCATGGGCAGGATCAGACCGATCTTGAAAGTGTTGTCCTGTGCTATTGAATGCGTAGCTGATAGCGAAGCGACAGCAAGGGCGGCAGCGTGTAGGAATATTCTCTTGTGCATGGCTTGTCTCCAGATGGGTGAACCGATGTTGGTTGTACTTGGGGATTTTTACGCAAGTTTGTCGATGAAATCTGTCACTCGCAATTGCGACGACTGATTCTTTGATACAACGCTTTGCAATAGCCGGCACATACATTGATCTTTGCCGGACCAGTGCAAACGAGTGTACTGGAGCGCAGTTGCGCCCGCCGCGGAGTGTCGCGGTAGAAGGTAGGCGTCCTATGGATGTCCCGGATCAACTCAGCAAGTCCAGCAGACTGCGTGCGATCACCTGGGTGGCGCGGCGCAGGTCCTGCAGGTCGAGGTGCTCGTCGGCCCGCTTGGCGTTGGACTCCAGCACCGTGCGCGGGCCAGCGCCATAAATCACGCCCGGAATGCCGGCCTCGCAGAAAATGCGCACATCGGTATACAGCGGGGTGCCCAAAGCTGGAATCGGCTCACCAAACACCGAGCTGGCATGTTTTTGCAGGGCCTGCACCAGAGGCTGGTTGCCCGGCAGCGGTTTCAGGGCCTTGGCCAGCAGAATGCGTTTGATGTCCACCGTGATGCCTGGGATTTGGGCGGCGGCATCGGCAATTACTTGGCGCACCGTGGCTTCGACCTCGGCCGGATTTTCTTCGGGGATCATGCGGCGGTCGAGTTTGAGCGTGACGCGGCCGGGCACCACATTGGTGTTGGTGCCGCCTTCAATCATGCCCACGTTCAGGTAGGGGTGGGTGATGCCTTCCACCTTGGAAGTGATTTGCTGGTAGAGGGTGTTTTGCGCATACAGCGCGGTCAGGATTTTTGTAGCCCCCTGCAGCGCGTCGATGCCGGTGTCGGGTATGGCCGCATGCGCCATTTTTCCGTGCACCGTGACTTCCATTTGCAGGCAGCCATTGTGCGCCGTGACCACCTGGTAGCTGAAACCGGCGGCAATCATCAGATCTGGCTGGGTGAGTTTGTTTTGCAGCAACCACGCCGGGCCGACTTCACCGCCAAATTCCTCGTCGTAGGTGAACAGCAGCTCTACATTGCCGTGCAATGGCACGCCCAGGGATTCCAGGGCCCGCACAGCAAATGCAAAAGTAGAAAAATCGCATTTGCTCACCGCCGAGGCCCGCCCGTAAATCTTGCCCTGGTCGATTTCGCCACCATAGGGGTCGTGCACCCAGCCCTCACCGGGCGGCACCACATCGCCGTGGGCATTGAGCGCAATGGTGCGACCGGCACCGTAGTGGCGGCGCACGATCAGGTTGGTGATGCTTTGCAAGCCAGCTGCCTTGACCAACTCGGCAGGCACGGGGTGGCGTTCAGTGGCCAGGCCCATGGCATCAAGCAGGTCAGCGGCGCGCTCGGCATGTGGCGCATTGTTGCCGGGGGGGGTGTCGGTTGGCACCTGAATCAGCTGCTGCAAAAACGTCACCTGCGCATCAAAGTGCGCGTTGACCCAGGCGTCAAGTTGGTCGTAATGGTTCACGGGGGTCCAATCCAAAGTAAGGGGGAGGGTGCGTAGCGCCTAGTGCAACTCTTGTGCCAGAGCTTCTAGCAGGTGGTCAAACGCCTGCACGGCCAGTTGCATGTCGTCGCTGGTGGTGGACTCCAGCGGGTTGTGGCTGATGCCGGCGTTTTCGCCCCGCACAAACAGCATGGCTTGGGGCAACAACTCATGCAGTTTCATGGCGTCATGGCCAGCACCGCTGGGCATACGGTGCACGGGCAGACCCAAATCTGCCACGGCAGATTCCCAGCGTTGTTGCCACGCGGGTGCACTGGGGGCCGCGCTGGCGCGCAGGGTCTCGCTCAGGGTGCATTGCAAACCGCGGGATGTGGCAATCGCCTGCGCTTTGATCAGCACATCTGCGGCCAGGGCGTCACGCTGCGCATTGGTCGGTGCGCGCAAGTCCAGCGAAAACTGGCACAGGCCGGGCACCACATTGATGGAGCCACCCGGCACATTCAACAAGCCCACGGTGCCGACCGAATCCCCATCGGCTGCAGCGCGGCTCTCCAAATACAGCATCAGTTCGGCCACACCCGCTGCAGCATCGCGGCGCAGGCCCATGGGTGTGGTGCCGGCATGGCTGGCCTGGCCGCGCATCTCGCCGGTATAACGCACGCTGGCGTTGATGGAGGTGACGATGCCCAGCGGCAAATTCAACGCGTTGAGCACTGGCCCCTGCTCAATGTGTACTTCAACAAAGCCCAGGTAGTCGGCCGCGTTGCGCTTGAGTGTCGGGATGTCCTGCACGCTCAGGCCGGCGTTCTGCATGGCCGCACGCATGCTGATACCGTCCACGTCCAATTGATCCAGCCACTCGGGCAAGAAGCCGCCAGTGAGGGCGCCCGAACCCATGAACGTGGCTTTGTAGCGCTGGCCTTCTTCCTCGGCAAAGGCGATGATTTCCAGATCAAAGGGCAGGCGGTGCTGGGCGCTGTGCAGTTGCTGTACGCAAGCCAGCGGCACGTAAATGCCCAGCCGACCGTCGTACTTGCCAGCGTTGCGTACCGTATCAAAATGGCTGCCGGTCATCAGGGCTTGCTTCACCCTGCCGGTGCCCTTGTAGCGGCCCACCACATTGCCCACGGCATCCACTGCCACCTCGTCACAGCCGGCTTCCAGCATGTGGCGCCTGATGAGCTGGGCGCAGGCCTGGTGCGCATCGGTGAGGTAGGTGACGGTGAGTTGCCCCAGCTCGTCAAAGCCCGGGTCGGTGTACTGGGCCAAAGCCTCTTGCCAGTCCCACACTTGGTTGCCGCGTTCAACCGACACACCCAACTTGTCATTGAGCCGGATCTCGGCAATGCGGTGCACCTGGCGCAGGCACTCCGCCAACTCGTCAGTGGGGTGGTCCTGCAGGCGGCGCTCAAAGGTGGCGATGATTTGCGCCTTGTTCAAACCCAGGCCGCGTGGCCCACGCACGGCCAGAATGAACGGAAAACCAAATTTGGCGTTGTAGCTGGCATTGAGTTGCTGGATGTGTGTCAACTCAGTTGGCGTGCATTGCGTCAGACCCGCTTTGCTTTGCTCGTGGGTGGACTCAGCGGTCAGGTTTTTGTCCACCATCGCCTTGCCCGCCAGCTCCGGGTGCGCGCGCAAGAGTGCCAATTGCGCGCTGGGGTCCGCCTGCGTCACGACTTGGCACAGCGCGTGTTTGAGTTGCGCCGGTGACAAGAAGGGGCGCTGTGTCAGCGCCATGCGGGCGATCCACGGGGAGTGTTCGTACACGCCGTCGAGCAGCGCGCAGGCATCCTCCAAAGGGGCGGCGTTGAGTTGGTCCAGGGTGAGTGCAGGGGAAACCATGGCAGACAGTTATTCGCTGAAGGGGTGAGTGGCTTTCCAGTGCCGGGCGATGTCGACGCGGCGGCAGACCCAGACCTGGTCATGCTTCTGGACATGGTCCAGAAAGCGCTGAAGCGCGGTGACGCGCCCGGGGCGGCCCAGCAAGCGGCAATGCATGCCAATACTCATCATGGCGGGCTGGTTCAGGCCGCTCGGGTCGCCCTCGGCATACAGGGTGTCAAACGTGTCTTTGAGGTACTGAAAGAATGGGTCCGCGTATGAATAACCCTGGGGCAGCGCAAACCGCATGTCATTGCAATCCAGGGTGTAGGGCACGATGAGCTGGGGCACCACGCTGCCATCGGTTTTCTTGACTTTCATCCAGAACGGCAGGTCTTCGCCGTAGTAATCGCTGTCGTATTCAAAACCGCCGTAGTCGGCCACCAGGCGGCGGGTGTTGGGGCTGTCGCGGCCGGTGTACCAGCCCAAGGGCCGGCTGCCGGTCATGCGCTGAATGATGTCCATGCCCAGGCGCATGTGCTCTCGCTCCACCGATTCATCCACGTTCTGGTAATGAATCCAGCGCCAGCCATGGCAGGCGATCTCATGGCCCAGTTCGACCAAGGCCGCGGTGAGTTCAGGGTGGCGTTCCAGCGCCATGCTCACACCAAACACCGTCAGCGGCAGGCCACGCTGCTCAAACTCACGCAGGATGCGCCACACGCCTGCGCGGGAGCCATATTCGTAAATGCCTTCCATGCTGATGTGGCGGTCGGGAAAGCTTGCTGGGTTGGCCATTTCAGACAAAAACTGCTCTGAACCCGCGTCGCCATGCAGCACGCAGTTCTCACCGCCTTCTTCGTAGTTCAGCACAAATTGCACCGCCACCCGGGCCTGGCCCGGCCACAGCGCGTGCGGTGGCTTGGGGCCGTAGCCGATCAGGTCGCGCGGGTAACTTTGGGTGGTGTCGTAATGCTTCATGGCGAGGTGGCTCAAATAACAGGGTTCCATTTTGCACTTGCAGTCGCCGCAGAACGGCAGCGAGCTTCAAGACCATGAATTTATTGCCGTCACCATAACGAATGCGAGAAATACAGCGTGCGAAAAATCCCCAGCAGGGCAGTCCAAACCAGTTTCATCATGACCTCACTTGAGAGGCGTTCAAGGCGCCCCAGCGGCTGCGGGGCTGGCAGTCATGATCAGGCAGGTGTCATGGCCTCCCAAGCCTTCAGCGCTTCAGCCACATACATCAAGCCGGGGCCGCCGCCCATGTAAACGCATACGGCCAGCATTTCTTCCAGCTCGGGCTTGGTGCAGCCGAGCCGGTGCAAGGCCTTGACGTGAAAACCGATGCAGCCTGAGCAGTGCTGGGTGATGCCAATGGCCAGTGCAATCAATTCCTTGTTTTTGGCGCTGACAACGCCCTCGGCCATGGACGCTTTGGCCAATTGACCAAAGCCCAGCATGGCTTCGCTTTGAGACTTGCGAAAGGGTCCCAGGTTTTCGTTGATGTTCTGGATCAAGCCAACATGGTCGAATGTGCTCATGGGTAAAAACTCCTTGTTTGAAAATTAACCGAATTTGGAAAACAGTTTGCTGTAGGGGCCTTTGAGCTTGCCGATGGCTTCTTTGACCGCTGCCATGTCCTGGTTCAGGCAGGCGGTTTCCAGCGCCGCCACGGACTTGTTCACGGCCTCCACCAACGCCGTGAATTCGGCGTTCTTTGTCAGGCTCTCAGGCGCTTGAGTGCTTAGGCGCTTGGCCAGAAAGCTCAGGGCACCGGTCTGGGCGGTCATTTGCAGCAAGCCTTTGGGCTGCGCCAGTGTGGCGTTGCCATCGATCATGATGACTTCCATCTGGCTGTGATAAGCGTTCATGTGGTCGCTAAACACCACCACGTTGTTGCGGTGGCGCATGTCGGCCATGATCTCACGGGCTTCTTCCAGCGTGTTGTGGGCGGCCTTGTTGTCGTTGGCGTTGACCTCTGCCAGCGCCTTGTTGTAGACCTTGCTCACTGCCGCAACTGAAGCCGCAAAGGCTGGGTCGCGGTCATAGGGTGCTGCTGGCTTGGCGCCAAACTGGGTGCTGAGTTTGTCCCAGGCTTGCTGGGCCTGTGTCAGGGCTTGCTGGGCTTCAGCTTGGGATGGACCGTTGGTCTTGTACAAGGCCATGCGGTAGGGGCCGTTGGCGGCTTGCATCGCTTCCGTGACTGGATCGGCAGCCTTCACCCCGGTGCCGGCGCCCAACAAGGTGAGCAGGCTGATGACCTGCAGGGCGTGGCGAATGTGACGTGTCATGTTGAAGTCCTCGGAGTTTGGAAATAGTCCGCCACGCAGTGTGCGTCCGGAAGGTGTTGTGATCGGGATGGCAGGTGAAGTGATTGTAAAGATCAGCTGGAGCTGTTATTTTGACTTCGGTCAAGATGACATAACCCAGAGCAGCGGGATTTGATGCGATTCACCTTGAAGTTCCAGCACCAAGTTCGACAGCGAACTGACGCAGCGACAACAGGCTGTGGAAGTATTCAGCGAATAAAGCTCAGAACGTATTGCCGTAAATGCTGCTGTACGCTGCCAAGCCTGCAGCGGCGTTGTAGCCATAGGCGTTAGCGCTTGACGAATTGTTGACTTGTTGCAGCGACGCCAGCGCGGCTTGTTGTTCTGATTGACGCGATTGCAAGGTGCGCGAGCGGGTGTCCAGGGCCTTCAAGGTGCGGCCCACGTTGCCGGTGTCGGCCAGTTGCTGGTTCGCCACTGTTTGACTCTGCTGCCCCAATTGGGCCACGGTGGCACGCAATGCGGTGGGGTTGGCCAGGGCTGCTGCGGTGAATTTTTGGGCATCCATGGCCAAGCTGCCGTCGGACTTTTGTGTGATGCCCATCGATTTCAGACTGCTGCTCAGGTTGCTGTCACGGCCCATCACGCGGCGCAAATCGGTCTCGGCACGGCGTGCGCTGGTGCTCTCACCCACCGAAGTGGCTTGTGTCTGGCTGGCTTGCGCACTTTTCAGTGCTCCATTGAAAGCTGCCACAAAGGCGGTGGCGGCCTTGCTGATGTCGGCATCGGTGGCGCCCACCTTGGGCGCGCTCAGGGCTTTGGCAGTGCTCTGCACATCAGAAAACGACGATTTGAGTTTGCCAAAGGAGGACAACTGCGAAGTGGTGACATCGCGCTGCTGCTGCACCCGCTTGTCGGCTTGTTCAAACGCTTTGGCAATCGGATCGTTAGAGCTTGTCTTGGCTGTGGATGCCGCCCCCGTGGTGCGGCCATACAGCACATTGTTCGCCCGCATCGCGTTGGTCATGTCAGTGATGTTCATGCGCTTACCCTGCAG
This sequence comes from Rhodoferax sp., assembly GCA_020048255.1. GTDB lineage: Bacteria > Pseudomonadota > Gammaproteobacteria > Burkholderiales > Burkholderiaceae_C > Rhodoferax. Next base: position 10,844 of record JAIFMR010000045.1, read on the forward strand.
CTTTCTTCAGTGGGTTCGGGTCACTGTAGCACTTGGCGCGGTCTTTCGCCAGATTGTTTATTCAATGCAGGGTGACAGCACGTTGATGCGTTGATCGGCTGGATCCCCCTAGCCTGTCAACCAAATTGCCTGTACCTGATTTTCCAGCTGCTGGGTTGGATTCAGACTGAATCCGCGAGGACCATTTAGTATCAAAAATATAGCGCCTCACGCCCTGTGGATAAAGGCGTGAGGCGCTTTTCGTTATGTAAAGCCTGGATGATTGCTTACAGGTTGTCAGTAAAGCTGCGCAGCTTGTCTGAGCGGCTGGGATGCTTGAGCTTGCGCAGCGCTTTGGCTTCGATCTGGCGGATGCGCTCACGCGTCACGTCAAACTGTTTGCCGACTTCTTCCAGGGTGTGGTCGTTGGTCATCTCGATACCAAAACGCATGCGCAGCACCTTGGCTTCGCGCGGGGTCAGGCTGTCGAGAATGTCTTTGACCACATCGCGCAGGCCGGCCTGCATGGCGGCTTCCATGGGGGCGGTGTTGGCACCATCTTCAATAAAGTCGCCCAGGTGGCTGTCGTCGTCGTCACCAATCGGCGTTTCCATGGAAATCGGCTCTTTGGCGATTTTCATGATTTTGCGGATCTTGTCCTCAGGGATTTCCATGCGCTCGGCCAGTACCGACGCATCAGGCTCGTAACCAAATTCCTGCAGGTGCTGGCGGCTGATGCGGTTCATCTTGTTGATGGTTTCGATCATGTGCACCGGAATCCGGATGGTGCGAGCCTGGTCGGCAATGCTGCGAGTGATGGCCTGGCGAATCCACCAAGTGGCATAGGTACTGAACTTGTAGCCGCGTCGGTATTCGAACTTGTCCACCGCCTTCATCAGTCCAATGTTGCCTTCCTGGATCAAATCGAGGAACTGCAAACCCCGGTTGGTGTATTTCTTGGCAATCGAGATCACCAGGCGCAAGTTGGCCTCAATCATCTCTTTTTTGGCCGCACGGGAGGCGTATTCGCCTTCGTTCATGCGTTTGTTGATGTCTTTGAGCTGGTCCAGTGGCACCACGACCTTGGCTTGCAGGTCAATCAGGCGCTGTTGCAACTCTTGCACGGGTGGAATATTGCGCCCCATGGTGGCGCTCCAGGGCTTGCCGGCAGCGGCTTGCTTTTCGATCCACTTCAGGTCGAGCAGGTGGCTGGCGACCTTGTTGTGGTGCTTGTCACGACCACTGAATTCGGCGATGAATTGGGGTTGTGGGTAGCCACACTTGTCGACGATGATGCGGCGCAGTTCACGCTCTTTTTTGCGCACATCATCCACCTGACCACGCACCATGTCGCAGAGCTTTTCGATGGTTTTGGCTGTGAAACGAATCGACATCAGCTCATCCGACAAGGCGCGTTGGGTTTTCAGGTAAGACGGTGTGCCGTAACCTTCTTTGTCATAGACGGCGTGAATCTTCTCAAAGTATTCGCGCATGCGGTCGAAGCGGCTCATGGCCTCCTTCTTCAACTCTTCGAGCTTTTTGGTCAGCGCCTTGGAGCCACCCTTGCCGTCGTCATCGTCGTCGGCATCGAACTCGTCAAAGTCTTCTTCGGCCACGTAGTCGTCGGCTTCGTTGGGGTTGGTAAAGCCGTCGACGATGGTGGTGATGACCACCTTGTCACTGCGAATGTCTTCACCGAGCTGCAAGATGACGTCAATGGTGGCGGGGGAGGCTGAAATGGCTTCCATCATGGCCATCAGGCCACCTTCGATGCGCTTGGCGATCTCGATTTCGCCTTCACGTGTCAGCAACTCGACCGTGCCCATTTCGCGCATGTACATGCGTACCGGGTCGGTGGTGCGGCCAAATTCACTGTCCACTGTGGAGAGAGCGGCTTCGGCTTCTTCCTCGGCCTCTTCTTCGGTGGCTGCGGTGGGGCCGTTGTTGTTGAGCAGCAGGGTTTCGGCATCGGGTGTGTGTTCGTAAACAGCCACACCCATGTCGTTGAGCATGGAGATCACCACTTCCATGGTTTCAGCGTCCACCAGCTTGTCGGGCAGGTGGTCAGAGATTTCGCCGTGCGTCAGGTAGCCACGGGTCTTGCCGAGTTTGATCAGGGCCTTCAGGCGCAGACGGCGTTTAGCCAGGTCTTCTTCAGACAGCACGGTCTCGTCCAGGCCAAACTCTTTCATCAGCGCGCGTTCTTTGGCCTTGCTGATTTTCATGCGCAGCGGCTTGACCTTTTCGGCGGTGGCGTCAGTAGGGGTGCCCGCTGCAGAGTCAGTCGGCTCGGGCTCGCCGACCAAATCGTCTTCAATGTCAGACATGTCCATGTCATCGACCTCAGCTGCTTCTTTCCCGGCCTTGGGCTTGCGCCCGCGCTTGGCACCGGTGCTGGCCTTGGCTGACTCTTCTTCCAATGCTGGCTTGGCCACTTTGGCGGGCTTCTTCTTTTCAACCGTGTCGGTGGGTGCGGCCAGTTTCTTTTCTTCAGCAGCAGGTTTGACTTTGGATTTGGATGCGGGCACGGCGGGGGCTTTCGGTTCGATGGGATGGGTGGCTTTTTTGACAGCGCTGGCCTTTGCTTCAGGCGCGGCAGGGCTTTTGGACTTGGAAGCAGGCATGTTGAAACCTCAAAACGACAAAAACAGATGTTGTGGGGCGCTGCAGAGAGACCAGCGTGATGAAAAACGAAGCGAGAGAGACCGGGTTTGTCTGGCAAGACGTGTGGGCGAACATTTGGTGTGCAGTCCTTGCGGTAGGTTGGCCAGATGCTTTTGTGTGCATCGTTGAGCCGGGCCCGGAGGTGCTGCTGTCGCGCTTGCCTGAACGAAAAGGCGGATTATACCTATTTGTCAAGAGTGAACGTGATGGTGACCGGTATATCCATGGGGCGAAGGGGCCATCCGCCAAACTTGGCGATCAAGCCGCTGACTCAAGCACACGCCGGCGGGCTTGCAGCTCGCGGTAGCGCTGCAGTGCCTGTGGGTTCGTCTTGGCGGTTTCGATGGCCAGGGTTTCGTCGGCTTTCAGTTGCTCAATGAGCATGCGGTTGAGCAGGTGGCGCAGCTCATTGGTGGCTTCCTGGGCATCGTCGGCCACACCCAACTCGTGGCCTGACATGAGTTTGAGGGCAAAGGCCTCGCTGTCATGCCCTTGCAAACCTTCTTTCAACGCGACCCAGGGTTGGGCGCCATGCTCGTGGTACTGCGCTTCCAGCCAGACGAAAAGGGGGCCATGCGGCGCCTCCAGGGCGCACAGCAGGCCGTGGTCTTCAGCTGACAGGCCCTCCAGTGCGGCCATATTGTCAAGCAAAATGCGGACGGCATGGTCGGCCCGGCTGGCCGGCAACCGGCTCGACGCCAACGCGCGTGGCGCGCCCTTGGATTGACGCGATTTAGGGCTGTAGCCCTCGTTGTTGTTGCGCAGTGCACTCTCTTTTTGATAGTTTTCAGAACGTTTTCGCGGTGTTTTGATGAGTTCTGGATGCCAAACGTCCATCAATTCACGCGCTGACAGTTGAACCAGGTCGGCAATTTCGGTGAGTAATTGCTGCTTCAGGGCGCCCGGCGGCATCAGTTCCCACAAGGGCTTGGCGTTGCTGGCCAGGTGGGCGCGGCCTTCAGCCGTGTGCAGGTCGCAACCCTCACGCGCGGCGTCCAGCAAAAAACGGCTCAGGGGCACAGATTCGGCCACAAAGCGGGCAAAGGCTTCCTTGCCGTGGGCGCGGATGAAGCTGTCGGGGTCGTGTTCGGGCGGCAAAAACAAAAACTTGACACTGCGTACATCGGTGGCCAGGGGCAGGGCGGCGTCCAGTGCCTTGCGCGCGGCGCGCCGGCCAGCGCTGTCGCCATCAAAACTGAAAACTACCGAATCGGTGAAGCGAAACAATTTGTGCACATGGTCCGCGGTGCAAGCCGTGCCCAAGGTGGCCACCGCATTGGGAAAGCCCAGCTGCGCCAAGGCGACGACATCCATGTAGCCCTCGGTCACCAGGACGTAGCCGTGTTCCCTCAGTGCATTTCTGGCTTCAAATAGGCCATACAACTCGCGACCTTTGCTGAATACCGGAGTCTCAGGCGAGTTGAGGTACTTGGGTTTGTCGTCGCCCAGCACACGCCCGCCAAACCCAATGCATTCCCCTTTGATGTTGCGAATGGGGAACATGACGCGGTCACGGAACCGGTCGTAGCGTTTGGCCTCGGCACCGTCTTCTTCATTCAAGATGACCAGGCCGCTTTCCACCAGCAACGGGTCGTCATAGGCCGGGAACACACTGGCCAGGCTACGCCAGCCTTCAGGGGCATAGCCCAGGCCAAATTGCTTGGCCACCTGGCCTGACAGGCCTCGGCCTTTGAAATAGGAAACCGCCTTTGGGGATGTTTTCAGCTGCTTCTGATAGGCCAGACAGGCCTTTTCAAGCACTTCGCTCAGGGTTGTTTGTTTCTGCCGCTGTTGGGCGGCACGAGCGCGATCTTGCGGGCTGGCGTCGTCTTCAGGCACTTGCATACCGAACTGCTGTGCCAAATCTTGCACGGCCTCGACAAATGTCATGCCGGCGTGTTCCATCAAAAAGCCAATGGCGTTACCGGTTTTGCCACAGCCAAAGCAGTGATAAAACTGTTTGGTGGGGCTAACGGAAAACGACGGAGACTTTTCGCCATGAAACGGGCATAAGCCCATGAAATTGGCGCCCCCCTTTTTGAGCTGCACATAGCGACCGACGATTTCAACCACGTCGGCTCGAGCGAGCAGTTCCTGAACAAAGGTCTGGGGGATGGACATGGCGCGATTGTAGAAACCGGCAACGCGCGCCTGACCTTGCCAGTGGTGGCCTAGCGCGGTGCCAGCCGAATCGCACCATCCAGGCGAATCACCTCGCCGTTAAGCATGTCGTTTTCGAAAATGTGTTGGGCCAGCTTGGCGTAGTCCTGCGGCGTGCCCAAACGGGAGGGGAAGGGCACACTGGCCGCCAAGGTGTCTTGCACCTCTTGGGGAAAGCTGAACATCATGGGTGTGCCAAAAATGCCGGGCGCGATGGTCATGTTGCGAATGCCATTGCGCGCCAAATCCCGGGCAATCGGCAGGGTCATGCCCACAATGCCGCCTTTGGATGCGCTGTAGGCGGCTTGCCCCATTTGACCGTCGTAGGCAGCCACCGAGGCGGTGGAGATCAGCACGCCGCGTTCGCCGGTGGCTTCGGGTTCGTTTTTGCTCATGGCATCGGCACACAGGCGGATCATGTTGAAGCTGCCGATCAGGTTCACCGTGATGCATTTGCTGAAGACGGCCAGCGAGTGGGGGCCGCCTTTGCCCACCGTTTTTTCAGCCGGAGCGATGCCGGCGCAATTGACCAAACCCATCAGCTTGCCCAATTGGGTGGCCTTGGCGACGACAGCCTGTGCATCGGCTTCCACGCTGACATCACATTTCACAAAGGCACCACCCATTTCGCGGGCAATGGCTTCGCCTTTGTCGGTCTGCATGTCCGCAATCACCACCGTGCCACCCTGCGCCGCCAGCATGCGTGCTGTGCCTTCGCCCAAGCCTGAAGCGCCACCAGTGACGATAAAAACTTTTCCTGCGATGTCCATAGTGATCTCCTGATCTGTTGACTGACGTTGACGTAAACGTTAATTATCGTGGCGCAGAATTGCAAAAAAGTTGAGTGCAGCGGACAAGCCGACTATATATTGCCGCTATACTTGCGGTTTTCCTGAAATCCTCAGGCGCGTAGCTCAGCTGGTTAGAGCACCACCTTGACATGGTGGGGGTCGTTGGTTCGAGTCCAATCGCGCCTACCAA
>JAIFMR010000015.1 GCA_020048255.1 Rhodoferax sp.
CGCCATGGGGGTACTGGTGCTGGGTGAAACCTTGAGCGGCATGCAACTGCTGGCTTTTGGCTTGTGTCTGGCCGGCGTGGTGCTGGCCACCCTGCCCTCGCGCCGCAGCGCGGTCTGAGCCTGCACAGCTGCAGCGAGCTGCGGTAAGGCTTACAAGGGTTTGGCGCTGACCACCATGCCATCGGCATCGGCATACAGCCAGTCGCCCGGGCGCACCCAGACACCCTGAATCTGCACGGGCAGATCTTTCAGTCCCTGGTTCTGTTTTTCGGTAGGCAAGGGCATGGACGCCAAGGCCCGAATACCCATGTCCAGCGGGGCCAGTTCAGCCACGTCGCGCACACAGCCGTCAATGACCACACCAGCCCAGCCGTTGCGCGCGGCAGCCGCCCCCAAATTGCCGCCCAGCAAGGCGCGGCGCAAGGAGCCGGCACCATCCACCACCAGCACCTTGCGACCGCCACTTTGACCAGCGAGTTGTCTTCAAAACACTTGACCGTGCTCACCGGTCCGGCAAACGACTGCTTGGCACCATAGTCACGAAACACCGGTGGTAACACCCGAAATTGCTCAGGAGAATCACCCTTGTGGGCGTCGCATAAATCGCAGGTAGCCAAGGTGGGCGTCATGTTGAAGGTCCTTCAAAAGTGAAAAATTGTAGATTGCAGGGACTGGTGTCACAAAAAAGGCTCTTCGAACGTGAATTTATTGGCTTTCCCCTTGGAAAAGGCCGTTTTCTCCAGTAGCATCCGCTCCATCCAGCAAGTGAGCTGTTTTTGCTGGTGATTGATTAACTTCCAATAGGACAACACACCATGGCAACTGCAAAAAAAGCACCAGCTAAAAAAGCTGCACCCGTCACCAAAGCCGCACCAGCCAAAAAAGCGGCTCCTGCAAAAGCTGCTGCGCCTGCTAAAAAGGCCGCTCCAGCCAAGAAGGCGGCAGCTCCAGCCAAGAAAGTAGCTGTCAAAGCTGCTGCACCGGCGAAAAAAGCAGTTGCCAAGAAAGCCCCCGCAGCCAAGCGTACCGTGAACGCCGCATTCATGAAGGCCCTGACACCCAGCTCCGCTCTGGCAGCCATCGTCGGTGGCAAACCGCTGCCACGGACCGAAGTGGTCAAGCAGATGTGGGTTTACATCAAGAAAAACAATTTGCAAGACGCCATCAACAAGCGCATGGTGAATGCCGATGCCAAGCTGAAGGAAGTTTTCGGCAAAGCACAGGTGACCATGTTTGAAATGGCTGGTTTGATTGGCAAACACCTGAAGTAATTCCAGCCTCGGGTATCTTGTAAAAAGCCGGCGCAAGTCGGCTTTTTCTTTGTGGCATGATGCCGCACATTCAAAAATTCACCGGCTTTCGATGCTTCGTTTTCTCCTGACACGCTTCAGCCTGATCATTCCGACCTTCATCGGCATGACCCTGGTGGCTTTTTTCCTGATTCGAATGGTTCCGGGGGATCCGATTGAAACCCTGGCCGGCGAGCGCGGTATTGACCCGGCGCGCCACGCGGAGCTACTCAAGGCCTACGGGCTGGATCGGCCGGTGTTGGTGCAATACGGCATCTACATTGGACGCGTGTTGCAAGGTGATCTGGGCAAGTCCATCATCACCCATGAACCGGTGATGAACGAATTTTTGGCGCTTTTTCCGGCCACGATTGAACTGGCCATCAGTGCCATGCTGTTTGCCCTGATCATTGGCATTCCCGCAGGCATCATCGCGGCGGTCAAGCGCAATACCGTGCTGGATCATGGTGTGATGGGGGTGTCACTTACCGGTTATTCGATGCCCATTTTTTGGTGGGGCCTGCTGCTGATTCTTTTGTTCTCGGTACAGTTTGACCTGACCCCGGTGTCGGGACGCATCTCAGTGCAATATTTCATTGAGCCCGTGACGGGTTTTTTGTTGATAGACACCTGGCTGGCGGGTGACAAAGACGCTTTTTGGTCGGCCGCCGCTCATCTGGTCTTGCCCACCATTGTGCTGGGTACCAACCCGCTGGCCGTGATCGCCCGCATGACGCGCTCGGCGATGCTCGAAGTGCTGGGCGAAGATTACATCCGCACAGCCCGTGCCAAGGGGCTGTCCAACCTGCGGGTGGTGGGCTTGCATGCGCTGCGCAACGCGCTGATTCCTGTGGTGACCGTGATTGGCCTGCAAATTGGCGTGTTATTCACTGGCGCCATCCTGACCGAAACCATTTTTTCTTGGCCGGGGGTTGGCAAGTGGATGATCGAAGCCATTGGCCGGCGTGACTACCCGGTGTTGCAGGGTGGTATCTTGTTGCTGGGCAGCATGGTGATGCTGGTCAACCTGCTGGTCGACGTGACTTACGGCATCATTAACCCCCGAATTCGGCACTGAAACTGACCATGGCTGCTCTCGCCGAATCCTCTACCCACACGCCCCAGCACCCTCTGCGCGAGTTTTGGGATTACTTTCAGACCAACAAGGGTGCCGTGGCCGGATTGGTCATTGTGGTGCTGGTGCTGCTGATGGCCGCCTTTGCGCCGTGGATTGCACCCTACGCACCCGACGCCACCGACCCCAGTGTTTTTCTGGTCCCGCCTGCTTGGCAGGAGGGTGGCTCCAGCGCACACTTACTGGGCACCGATGCCATCGGCCGCGATATATTGTCGCGCTTGATTCACGGTGCGCGTTTGTCGCTGGCCATCGGGCTGGCCGTGGTGGCTTTGTCGGTGGTCATCGGCACCGTGCTGGGCCTGACTGCCGGCTATTTCAGAGGTGTTTTTGAAGTGGCCGTGATGCGCCTGATGGACATCATCTTGACGCTACCCAGTTTGCTGCTGGCGATTGTGATCGTGGCCATTTTGGGGCCGGGTCTGATGAACGCCATGCTGGCTGTGGCCGTGGTGGTGTTGCCTCATTACGTGCGCATCACCCGCGCTGCCGTTATTTCCGAGATGTCTCGCGACTACGTCACGGCTGCACGCATGAATGGCGCGGGGCACATGCGGCTGATGTTCAGCGAGGTGCTGCCCAATTGCACCGCGCCGTTGATTGTTCAGGCGTCCCTGGGCATTTCGGCCGCCATTCTGGACGCTGCCGCACTGGGCTTTTTGGGGCTGGGCGCCCAACCACCATCACCCGAGTGGGGCACCATGCTGGCCGATGCGCGTGAATTTGTTTTGCGGGCCTGGTGGGTGGTGACCTTTCCCGGTTTGGCTATTTTGATCACGGTGCTGGCCTTCAACCTCTTGGGCGATGGTTTACGCGACGCGTTTGACCCCAAACTCAAACGCTGAAAGATTTTTTGATGGCACTCCTGGAAATCGAAAACCTGTCTGTCCAGTTTCCGTCGAAGACCGGCGTCATGCACGCGGTCGACGGCGTCAGCCTGTCGCTGGAGGCCGGTGACGTGCTGGGCATTGTGGGCGAATCCGGTTCTGGCAAGAGCGTCACCATGATGGCCTTGATGGGTCTGGTGGCTTACCCTGGCCTCATTTCAGCTGACAAGCTGCGCTTTGATGGCCATGACTTGTTGAACCTGTCGGAGCGCGAACGGCGGCGCCTGACCGGCAAAGATATGGCGATGATTTTTCAGGACCCTACCACCAGCCTGAACCCCTGCTTTACCGTGGGTTTTCAGATGGCCGAAACCCTGCGACTGCACATGGGCCTGGACAAGGCTGCAGCGCGCAAACGCTCGATTGAGCTGCTGGAGCAGGTGGGCATTCCAGCCCCCGAGAGCCGGCTGGGCATTTACCCGCACCAACTCTCAGGCGGCATGAGCCAGCGCGTGATGATTGCCATGGCGATTGCCTGCAACCCCAAACTTTTGATAGCAGACGAACCAACCACGGCGCTGGATGTGACTATTCAGGCGCAAATTTTAGACCTGCTGAGAAATTTGCAGAAGGACCGCGACATGGCCCTGGTGCTGATCACCCACAACATGGGCGTGGTGTCTGAAATGGCGCAGCGCGTGGCCGTGATGTATGCCGGACAGATCATGGAAGAGCGTAGTGCCCACGACATTTTTGAGGTGCCGCAGCACCCCTACACCGAGGCCTTGCTGGCTGCCATGCCGGAGCGCAGCGATGGGCAAACCCGGCTGGCCACCATTCCAGGCATGGTGCCGGGCTTGTATGACCGACCTGAAGGCTGCCTGTTTGCGCCACGCTGCGTGTATGCCAACCGCCACTGCCGCGACGAACGCCCCGATTTGCGCGAATGGCAAAACGGCATGGTGCGCTGTCACGCACCGCTGGGCACTGCCGTGCCGGGTGCGGGAGTCAGCGCATGAGCAAGCTGCCCGTTTCCTCAGGCACTGCTGTTGAGCCGGTGGTGGTGGCCCGTGACCTGAAGCAGGTGTACAAAATCAGCCACGGCGCGTTTCGCCAGGCGGACCATTTGCAGGCGGTCAGTGGCGTCTCGTTTTCAGTCATGCCGGGCAAGACCCTTGCCGTGGTGGGCGAGTCGGGTTGTGGCAAGTCGACCCTGGCGCGCATGGTTTCACTGATTGAGACCCCCACGGCGGGTCAGTTGCTGCTGGGCAAGGTCGATGTGATGCAGGCCAGCGTCAAAGAGCGTCAGGCCCTGCGGCGCACGGTCCAATTGGTGTTTCAGAACCCCTATGGCTCACTCAATCCGCGTAAAAAAATCGGTGCCATTCTTGAAGCACCGCTGGAAATCAACACAACGCTCAGTGCCGAACAACGTGCCACGGAAGCCCGCGCCATGCTGGCACTGGTTGGCTTGCGGCCTGAGCATTACGACCGCTACCCCCATATGTTCTCGGGGGGTCAACGCCAACGCGTCGCCATTGCCCGAGCCCTGATGCTCAAGCCTGGGCTGATCGTGGCTGACGAACCGGTGTCTGCTCTGGACGTCTCCATTCAAGCCCAGGTATTGAATCTGCTGGCGGATTTGCAGCGCGACCTGGGACTGGCCTACCTGTTTATCTCGCACGACCTGGGTGTGGTGCGCCACATTGCCCACGATGTTTTGGTGATGTACCTGGGCCACGCCATGGAACAGGGTGACAAAGCCACCTTGTTTGCCCAACCCTTGCACCCCTACACCCAAGCGCTGCTGGCCTCCACGCCGGGTATTGTGGGCTCGGGGGTCTCCAAACAACGCATTGTGCTCAAGGGCGAACTGCCCTCCCC
>JAIFMR010000187.1 GCA_020048255.1 Rhodoferax sp.
CACGCTGCATTGACGACATCACGTCGGGTCTTAAACCATGAAATACCTTGATCACCTGGAAGAGTGGCTGGTCACCTTCCTGATGGGCGGCGCCACGCTGATCATCTTTGTGGCGGTGATTCACCGCTACGCGGCTGGCATGGCCATACCTGGCGTGCAGGATTGGCTCTTGTCGCTGTCCTTGAGCTGGGCGCAAGAGCTCACCATCATCATGTTTGTCTGGATGTGCAAGTTTGGTGCCGCCTATGGCGTGCGCACCGGCATTCACGTCGGGGTCGATGTGCTCATCAATCGCCTGGACGCCAAGATGCGCAAAAAGTTTGTCATCTTTGGCCTGTGCGCTGGCGTGGTGTTTACCGGCATCGTGGCGGCCATCGCGTCTGGTTTTGTGTGGGAAAACGGTGCGCATTACTACTGGTACAAGCTGTTGGGCTTGTCGGTAGAGGGCATTCCTGAAGGCCCCACCACGCCTGACCTCGAGTGGCCGACCTGGATGGTCTACAGCGCGGTGCCGCTGGGTACCAGTCTGATGTGTTTTCGCTTTTTGCAGGTGTTGGTGACTTTCATCAAAACCGGTGCCTTGCCCCACCATGACCACGGTCATGTGGACGGCCTGGATGAAGAGGAAGCCAAATGAACGCCGCCATTATTTTCATCCTGTTGCTGGTGCTGATGCTCACCGGCATGCCGATCTCGATCTCGCTTGGCCTGACGGTTCTCACCTTTTTGTTTGGCTTTACCGAGGTGCCACTGGAATCGGTGGCCTTGAAGCTGTTCACCGGCATTGAAAAGTTCGAGATCATGGCGATCCCGTTCTTTATTCTGGCTGGTAACTTCTTGACCCACGGGGGTGTGGCACGTCGCATGATCAACTTTGCGTCCAGCATGGTTGGCCATTGGTACGGGGGTTTGGGCCTGTCGGGCGTGTTGGGCTGTGCGCTGTTTGCTGCAGTGTCAGGGTCGAGTCCGGCCACCGTGGTGGCGATTGGTTCGATCTTGTTGCCGGCCATGGTCAAGGCGGGTTTTCCGAAAAGCTTTGGAGCGGGTGTCATCACCACCTCGGGCGCCCTGGGTATCTTGATTCCACCGTCTATCGTGATGGTGATGTATTCGGTGGCGACCAACACCTCGGTCGGCGCGCTGTTCATGGCCGGGGTCATTCCGGGGTTGGCGCTGGCCGCCACACTGGGCGGTGTGACCTGGTACCGTGCCCGCAAGTTCAACTACCCGCGTCTGCCCAAGGCCAGTTGGAGCGAACGCTTCAGAACCTTCAAGGCCTCGGCCTGGGGCCTGCTGCTGATCGTGATTGTGATGGGTGGCATTTACAGTGGCATGTTCACCCCGACAGAGGCGGCTGCCATGAGCGCGGTGTATGCTTTTTTTGTGGCGGTGTTTGTCTACAAGGACATGGGCCTGAAAGACGTGCCCAGGGTGTTGCTGAACTCGGCCAATATGTCGGCCATGCTGCTGTACATCATCACCAACGCGGTGCTGTTCAGCTTCATCATGACCAACGAAAACATTCCGCAGGCGCTGGGCCGTCAACGTGATCCTGCTGCTGGCGGGCAACTTCATGGAACCGTCGAGCATTGTGTTGATCTTCGCGCCCATTCTGTTCCCGGTGGCCATGAAGCTGGGCATTGACCCGGTGCACTTTGGCATCATCATGGTGGTCAACATGGAAGTGGGCATGTGCCACCCGCCCGTGGGCTTGAACCTGTATGTGGCATCTGGCATCACCAAAATGGGCATCACTGAGTTGACCATTGCGGTGTGGCCGTGGCTGTTGGCCATGCTGGGCTTTTTGGGTGTGGTCACCTACTGGCCAGCCATGTCCACCTGGTTCCCGACGATGTTGGGGATGATGTAGAGCAGCCAGCAACCAGTTGAAATCAAGCCCGGTTTTGACCGGGCTTTTTTACAACAGAATGGAGTCAAATAGCCTTTCAGCCCTTACTGAATAAGCGCTAACAGCTATATATTAAATAGCGTTAGTGATCTGCCACATACGGGTTGGTGCGGCGCTCCCGGCCAAACGTGCTCTCGGGGCCGTGTCCGGGGATGAACACCGTGTCATCTCCCATGGGCCACAAGCGCTCCTTGATGCTGGCAATCAGCGTGTCGTGGTCGCCCTGCGGAAAGTCGGTGCGGCCAATCGACCCGGCAAACAACACATCACCCACAAACGCGCGCTTGGCCTCCTTGGAGTAAAACACCACATGTCCAGGCGTGTGGCCGGGGCAATGCCGCACGGACAGCGTGCTGTGCCCCACGGTGACCGTGTCACCGTCGTGCAGCCAACGCGTGGGGGTAAACAGCAAGGCCGGCGGAAATCCAAACATCTGGCTTTGTTTGGGCAGGCCGTCAATCCAGAACTGGTCGCCCTCATGCGGGCCGATGATCGGCAGGCTCAGGCGCTGCGCCAACTCACCGGTGCCACCGGCGTGGTCAATGTGGGCATGGGTCAGCCAGATCTGCTCCAGCTTCAAGCCCAGGCGTTTGACCTCGGCCAGAATCTCGTCCAGGTCGCCACCCGGGTCTATCACCGCAGCTTGCAGAGTCTGGTCGCACCAGACCAGAGAACAATTTTGATCGAAGGCGGTCACGGGAATGGTGAGGTATTGAAACATGGGGTCTTCCTAAAACAGGGGTGCGTCATCGGTGGGCGGGTCATTGAAACCGTGCAAGTATGCAATGCCACAGGGCCGGCCTCAGCCGCCCACCCACTCAAGGAGCCATCATCGATTGCTGGCTCAGCAAACTGCGCAGGCGGTATTGTTCATGGTCAATGTCTTGCAACTGGTGGCGGATCTGGCGCTTTTCTTCATCTTTGACAGCTGCCTCCAGTTTGGCCTGCAGGCGCTTGATGGTTTGCGTGTTTTCCTGCATTTTTTCATGAGTCCGATAGACCTGCAGCCCGGCATACAGATAGTGCGAAAAACTGGCAAAACCGGCTTGACCCATACACACCTGGTCCTTGCCACTGTGTCCGGCCAAGCCTGCCTGCCAGCCATGTGCTGCTGTACAAAAGCGCTTGATGCCGTTGTCCCAACCTTGCCGGTAAGCCTGGGGGTTGGGTGTGATGCCTATCTTGCCGCAATCTTCTGAGTAGTTGGCCAGGCGGCTTTCAGGTTCTCCGCGTGAGCCGTCGTTCAAGCCCACCCGGCCCCAGTCGGCCACCTGGCATTCCGATTCCGACATGGAGGCACAGCCACCGAGCATCAGCAAGGCGAGCAGGCCAGCGGAGTAGAGGCGGCTTTTCATGGGTTCACCCGCGCCGGTTCAGGCAATGCACACACCGCGTGTGCAAACGCCTCCACCGTGGCCCAGTCAGTGAATTCAACCACGGCCTGAGGGTCGGTCGGCCCCTGGGTCATGAGCATGATCAGCCGGATCATCTGGCGGTCAAAGAAACCGTAGCGCGGGTAGTCCAACTTGCCGGCAAATACCGCCAGCTGCTGCGGTTTCCAGGAAATCTGCTTTAAGAACTTCCTCAAATACGGGTTGGTCTCAGGTGTGTTCTTGTTGGGCTTGCGGGCCACGATGTTGACACTGAAAAACGCGTTGGGCCGGCTTTCCAGGGCGGCCCGGTTGGCGGCGATGAACTTGGCCACCTGCGGCTGATGTTTGCCGTAACGAATGCTGGCGCCGATGACAATGCGCTCAAACTGGGTCAGGTTCACCCGGCTGGCCTGCTCAATGCTGGCAATGGTGACCCGCTGGCCCAGCGCGTTCATGACAAACTTCAGCCGGTCACAAATGAGCCGCGTGTGGCCGTCGGTGGTGGAGTAAGCAATCAGGGTGTGGTGCGTCATGGGGCCGGGTCAGTCATCCGCCAGGTTGTCGGGTTTGAAGGCGCTGGCCAGTTTTGCCTGGGTTTCGGTACTGACTTGTGCATAGTGCGAAAACGCCAGGCTGTAAGAGCCTTGGCCCCCGGTAAGCGACTTCAGGCGGCTTTGGTAGTCGCCCAGTTCTGCCAGTGGCATCTGGCCGCTGATGGCCACCGTGCCCATGGGACGCGGTTGTGTGCCGGTGATGTGACCGCGTTTACTGGCCAAGTCACCGGTCAGGTCACCAATCGATGTTTCCGGCGCCACCACTTCGATGTTGACCAAGGGCTCCAGCACCACCGGTTTGGCAGCGCGCACAGCCAGTAAAGTGGCTTTGCGAGCCGCAGCCACAAAAGCCACCTCTTTGCCGTCCACCGCGTGGGTCTTGCCGTCAAACACCGTCACACGCAGATCGTGCAGCGGAAAGCCCGCCACCGCACCTTCAGCCAGCGCCTGGTGCACGCCTTTTTCGACTGCAGCCATGAACACGCCCGGAATCGCCCCGCCTTTGACCACGTCTTCAAACACAAAGCCGGCACCACGTTCCAGCGGTTCAACCCGCAGCATGACCTCGCCAAATTGGCCAGCGCCGCCGCTTTGTTTCTTGTGGCGGCAGTGGCCCTCGGCTTGGCCCACAATGGTTTCTCGGTAGGCAATTTGGGGCTCACTGGTGTCGAGCTCCAGCTTGAACTGCTGCTGCATACGCAGCATCTTGGCGCGCAGGTGCATATCGCCCAGGCCGCGGATCACGGTCTCGTTGGTGCCGGGCAGGCGCTCCACCTTGAAGCAGGGGTCTTCCAGCTCGAGCTTGTGCAAAATTTCAAACAAGCGTTGCTCGTCCCCCTTGCGCTGGGTCTGCACCGCCAGGCCCTGCATGGGCTGCGGAAACGCCAACGGCTTGAGGTGGATGTGGTCTTCGTCGTGTGAGTCGTGCAAGACACTGTCAAATTCAATCTCATCCACCTTGGCCACGGCACCAATGTCGCCCGGCACCAGTGCGTCGACCTCCACGTAGTCCTTGCCTTGCAGCCGGTACAGATGGTTGACCTTGAAGGCCTTTTTGGCTGATCCGGCAAACAGTTGGGCGTCTCTGCGGATGGTGCCTTGGTGGACACGGAACACGCAGACTTTGCCAATGAAGGGGTCCATCACCACCTTGAACACGTGGGCCAGCACGTGCAGTGCATCGTCGGGTTGGGCAGCAAACGCCACCGGCTCTGCGCCGGGCTCACCCTTGTAAAACGGCGGTGGGTTGCCCTCGGCCGGATTCGGTGCCAGCTTGACCAATGCGTTGAGCAACTGCGGCACACCAGCACCGGTTTTGGCCGATACAAACAGAATCGGAATCAGATGCCCGGCGCGCAAAGCGGCTTCAAACGGCGCGTGCAATTCTTGCTCGGTGGGGTCGGTACCCTCTTCCAGGTAACGCGCCATCAACTCGTCGTCTTCTTCGACCAGTTGGTCAATCAGGGCACGGTGGGCTGCTGACACCGAGGCAAAGTCGCTGTCACCATCGGCATGGCCGAGCAACTCCACCACTTCCTGGGCATGTTTGGTGGGCAGGTCCAGCAACAGGCACTGCTTGCCAAAACGCTCGCGAATCTCGTCCACCAGTGCGCCCAGGTTCAGGTTGTCGGTGTCGATCTTGTTGATCACGATCATGCGGCACAAGCCGCGCTCACCGGCCAGAGTGAACATGCGTTCGGTCATCAGCTCAATGCCGGTCTGGGCGCTGATCACGATCAGGGCGGTGTCAGTGGCAGCAAGCGCGCCAATGGCCTGGCCGGCAAAGTCGGGGTAGCCTGGGGTGTCAATCAGGTGGACTCGTGTGTCTGCGCTGGTGAGGCTGACTACGGCCGATTGCAGTGAGTGCCCGAGTTGCTTTTCAATCGGGTCAAAGTCACACACGGTGTTGCCCTTTTCTACCGTGCCCCGGCTGGACAGGCCCCCGGTGGCGGCCAGCAGGCTCTCGACCAGTGTGGTTTTGCCAACAGCACCATGACCCACCAAAGCCACGGCACGAATTTTGGAAGACAGATTCAGACTCATAGATGTCTCTTTGAAGTGAAGTTGTATCTGCAAGTTTACGCCTGCAGCAGCACCATTTTGTGCCTTGTCAGGTGGCCAATTTGCGGTTGACCAGCACAATGCCGATGGCCACCAGCACCAGGGCGGTGATCAGTCCACCGGTGACCGCCTCACCCAGCCAGGCGGCGCCAAACAACAGGGCGAACACCGGTGTCAGAAAGGCAAACACTGAAATCTTGGTGGCCGGGTAGCGACCCAGCATCCACATCCAGGCCAGGTAGCTGATGAAAGCGCCCACCACCGTTTGCAGCGCCAGCGAGGTGATGGCAAAGGGGCTGAACTGCC
>JAIFMR010000010.1 GCA_020048255.1 Rhodoferax sp.
GCACACCCCGCTGGCGCAGGCGCAGCCACACCTGCATCTGCGCCAGCAGTCTGCGCGCGCCAAACAGCATGGCCGGCGCACTGTCGACCTGTGCGCTGAGCTCCAGCGTGGCGTCGAACACTTCAGGCAGCGTTAGCCAGGGGTACACATCGGGTCTATGGCCATAGGCTTGGTCTAGCGCGTCCACCAGCGCGGCACCAAACCGCCGTGCCAAGCCGGCACGCGGCAAGGCGCGCAACTGGCCCCAGTTGGAACAGCCCAGACGCGCCAGGGTGCTCAGGTGCGGTCGGGCTGCCAGCAAGGCATTCAGAGGCAAATCGTCGGGCTGGGTGTTGGGCTTAACGCTGGGCTGAATGCTGGTTTTGGCGCTGGGCATTTGCGGCGTCAGCAAACGCCCAAACGCTACCAAAGATGAAGCGCCCTGCGCATAAGATACCTGGGCTACAGGCTTGTTTGACGTATAAATTCGACGCAGCAAAGCTGCTCTGCCACCCCATAAGCGGGTGCTGGCTGACACCTCCAGCACCACCCCATCCGACAACAGGGCCACTTTGGGTGTGTATTGCAACGCCCACCAGCCCAAAGCCAACAGCGGTTGCGCCAGGGATGTGCCCAGCACCTCACGCCCACGCCCTGACGCATCAGGGGGGTCAGGCGCGGCAATGGGCGCATCAGACTGCGGCCGCAAGGCGATCCAGTGCATGGCCGCTCCCCTGAACCGTCAACAACACGCTGAGCTGGGCCGGGCGTGCGGGCAGCTCCAAAACCTGGGCCAGCGGTGGACCTCTGCGCTTGAGAATACGCACAGGCAAACCCAATGACAAGTGATCACTGTCGGGCTGGGCCGCGCTTTGACCCCCGGCACGGGCCGGCTCACCTAGCCACAAGCGCAGCACGGCCGGTGAAGATTCGTCTTGCGCGCTGGCTGGGCGCATCACCCACAGCCATTTGGCCTGAGCCTGCGCAGCCAGATGCAGGCGACGCAGGTGATCTGACCTGACGGCCGGCAGCCACAACAGCAGGGCCTGCACCCCGGCACAGCGCAGCGCCTGCTCGGTCGCCCACAAACGGTCTGGCACCGACTCGGCTTGGACCCACACCAACTGGCTCAGGTCCAGGCCCTGGGCCGACAAACCTGGGCCAAATGGCACATGGGGCGCACCCACCAGCACCACTTTGCCCTTGGCAGAGCGCAACGTCGGCAGCAGCAAGCGCCACTCATGCTGACCAGGGTGGTCCTGCAAAATTTCACACAAAGCCCCCACCGGCCAGCCGCCTCCTGGCAACTGCACATCCAGCGCCGCATGACCCGTGGCCACCACCCCTGCGCCCACGCCGCTGGCCTGCGCCAGCACGTCAGCACGCCAAACATCAGCGCCAAAACGTTCAAGCAGGGTGGAGACAGATCGCAAAGCCATGCCGGATTAAACATCAAAAACTGTATACATAAACAGTCTTTTGACTTTGTAAGTTACTGCAAAGCACCAAATGAGGGCGTTTTGCAACATGCAAAGCGCCACAAGCCACAAGTCATGCCAGTGTGGTGCACGATGTCTGTCGATGAAGCCACAGCAGCACCAAATATGCTGGCATGCGTCTTGCTTTTAGCTTTGTGCAAGAAAAGCGATGTGTACAAACTGTGCAGTTGCTACTGGCGTAGGGGCACTAGGGTTCCGATTGCACGGCGATGAGTTGGCGCAATGTCTGGTCCGAGAGTGCTCCGGCCTCGCAAGAGGCTCCACGGAGGGATAAAAGCCCGGGAGAACGATGTACAGAAAGGCAGCACTCAAGGCATTTCCTCCTTGCTGAATCGTCTGTTCAAGCCCGCCCTGGGTCTGGCCGTGACGCTTGCAGCCGCCTCCAGTTTTGCAGCTGGCCCCACCACCACCATGAAGCTCGGTACCGTGGTCTGGATTGGTTACGGCCCGTTCTATGTGGCCGAAGCTCTGGACCTGTACAAAAAATACAACCTCAAGGTGTCTTTGCAGGTGTTTACCGACCCGGCACTGATCCCCCCGGCCATTGCCTCGGGCGCCATTGATGGCGGACACCTCACTTATGACCAGGTGGTCGGCCAGGTGGCTGGTGGCAACATGCAAAAAGTGGTCATGCCGATTGATTACTCCAACGGTGGTGACGCCATCGTGGCCGATGCCAGCGTCAAGTCAGTCAAAGAGTTCAAGGGCAAAAAAGTGGGCTTCAACCCGCTGTCGCCTTCCGACTTTCTGTTGTCGTATGCACTCAAAACCAATGGCATGACCGACAAGGACATCACCCCGGTCAGCATGACACCCGAAGCCGTTCCTGCGGCCATGGCGTCGGGCCAGTTGCCCATTGGCGTCACCTACGAGCCCAGCCTGTCGCAAATTTTGGGTCAAGGCGGCGGCAAGAAGTTCAAGGTGATGTTTTCTTCCAAAAACGCCCCCGGCCTGATTGCCGACGTGATGGTGTTTGACGAAAAAGTCATCAAGGCCAAGCCCACCGAAATCACCGGCATCATCAAAGCCTATCTGGACGGCATGGCCTACATGAAAGCCAAGCCCGATGAGTCGGCCAAGATCATCGGCAAGTTCATGGGCGTGAGCGCCAAGGAAGTCAAAGAGCAACTCTCCGGCGTGTACAACATGCCACTGACCGAGATGCCCAAAGCCTTCATCAAGGCCAAAGAAACCACCTCGTATTACGCCAGTGGCGACATCATTGGCCAGTTGCTGTTGGCCAAGGGTCAAATCAAAACGGTGCCAGCCACCGAGACCACGTTTGATGCGCAATTTATCACTGCGCTGACCAAGAAGTAAAGTAGCTCGCCGGGCAGCTAGCCTGCCCGGCCTCATCAATAAAGGCACAGCATGGCGCAGATTTTTCGTTACCCTGATGGCGTATGGCCCAACGTGGCAGCCCTCGGCTTCACCCTGTTGGGCTACGCCGGGGGCATCGCCCTGCTGGGCTCTGAATCCTGGGCGTTCAATATCCTGGGGCTGTTATTGGTGGCGCAGACCCTGGTGTGGTCGGCCTACTACATTCACGAATTCGCGCACAACGCCATCTTCAAGACGGCATTGGCCAACGAGCGCTGGGGCACCTTCATGAGCTGGATCAACGGCAGTTGTTATGCCAGCTTTGCCGACATGCGGCGCAAACACATGCGCCACCATGTGGAGCGGGCCGATGTGGTCACCTTTGATGTGCGCGGCTTCTTGCTGCAGTCGCCCGCCTGGTTTCGTAACACGGTGCTGGCACTGGAATGGGCCTACTTTCCAGCCATTGAATTTTTGATGCGCGGCTTTGTCATGGCCCTGCCGTTTCGTGATGAGCGCAAGCGCGCCGCCCGCAGCCGCATTCTGCTGACTGCCGTGGTGCGCCTGAGCGCCTTTGCGCTGATGGCCTGGTGGTCACTCAAGGCCGTGGCGCTGTACTTTGTGTCCTACTTGCTGTTTGTCACCGTGCTGCGTTTTGCTGATTGTTTTCAGCACACCTATGACGCCTATCCCATCCTCAACGACCAACCCATCCCCAACGACAAGGTGCGCGACCGTGCCTACGAGCAGACCAACACCTACAGCAATGTGTTCGGGCTGGACCGCCCCTGGCTGAATCTGCTTTGGCTTAATTTTGGTTACCACAACGCCCACCACGACCGCCCCGTGGCACCCTGGCACCGGCTGCCGGCCTTGCACCGCGAGCTTTACCCCAATGACTACGGACAAGTCACCCCGGTGCGCGAATTGCTCTACAGCTTTCACACCAACCGCGTGAAGCGCGTGTTGTCGGGCGACTACGGCCAGGTGCTGCCTGCGGGAACGACAGGCCGTGCCGACGGCTTCCTGGGCGCAGTGGGCGTGTCTTTTTTAACCGCTGTCTGACGTGAAACCCGATTACGCCTTGCGCGACAAAACCGTGGTGCTCACCGGCGCCAGCGGGGGCATCGGCCGCGGCTTGGCACGTGCCTTTGCCGCACAAGGTACCCGGCTGATGCTGCTGGACCGCGACGCTGCAGCATTGCAGACCCTGCAACAAGAACTGACCGACTTCCCTCAGGTGGACACCGCTGTGTGCGACCTGGGTCACGACCAGCAAGTTGCACAACTGGCCGAGCGGCTGCAAACGCAGTGGGGCCAGGTGGATGTGCTGGTCAACAACGCCGGTGTCGAGTACCCCACCCCTTTGAGCAGCGAGGCACCCGATGCCATGGCGCGCTGGTCTGCCCTGCTGGACAACAACGTGACCAGCATGGTGCGCCTGACCCGGGCACTGTTGCCCCTGATGCTGCCCGGCGCCAGCGTCATCAACCAGTCCTCCATTTGGGGCAAAACCGGCGTGGCCGACTTTTCAGCTTATGTGGCCAGCAAACACGCGGTAGTTGGGCTGACACGCTCACTTGCCTTTGAGCTGGGCGGACGCGGCATTCGCGTCAATGCAGTGTGCCCAGGCTGGATTCGCACCGAGGCGGCCATGCGCTCGCTGGCCAGCATGGCGCAGCAACAAGGCCGCAGCGAGTCCGACATCGAGCAAGAATTGCTGACACACCAGGCCTTGCCCCACATGCTGGCACCCCAAGACATTGCCGGCATTTACCTGTTTTTGGCCAGCAGTGACGCGGCACCGCTCACGGGCCAATCCATCGTGGTAAGCAACGGCGAGGTCATGAGCTGATGGCCACCCCGACCTTGTCCCTGGCCGGACGCACCGCCCTGATCACCGGGGCCAGCTCCGGCATTGGCCGCAGCATCGCTCTGGCCTTTGCGCAAGCCGGCGCTGCCGTGGTGGTGAACCATCTTGAGCGCGCTCAGCAGGCCGAAGAACTGGTGCACGAGTTGCACCACCTGGGCGCGCCAGCCTGGTGTTTTGAAGCCGACGTGCGATCAGCCGCTGAAGTGGCGCGCCTGGCCACGAACGTCATGCAGAGCTGTGGCCCGGTCGACCTGCTGGTTAACAACGCCGGCATCATCCAGGAAAAGCCTTTTTTAGAAACCACCGAGGACGACTGGGACCAGATGCTCAGCACCGATTTGAAATCGGTTTTTTTGATGTGCCGTGCCTTCCTGCCCGCCATGGTGGCCAAACAGCAAGGCGTCATCATCAACATCGCGTCCGACTTGGGGATTTTGGGGCGTGCCGAATTTGCCCCCTACTGCGCCGCCAAGGCTGGCGTCATTGGCCTGACGCGCTCACTGGCGCGCGAGTTTGCACCGCACATTCGGGTCAACGCTATTGCACCGGGACCGGTGGCAACCTCCATGGTGTCACTGGCAGCCATGAGCCAGCAAGCCATCGACAAGGAGTTGGACATTCCCCAACACCGCATTGCCGAGCCCGAAGAAATTGCCGCAACGGCGCTGTTTCTGGCCTCGGATTTGTCGCGCTTTTATTGCGGCCAAGTGCTGGGCCCCAATGGGGGCTCGGTGATGCCCTGACCCCGCAAGCACAGCCGTTTTCATGAGCCAAGCTGCCACGCGCCCCATGTCTGCGGCACTGCCTTTGCTGGTGCTGTTGTTTTCCTCGTCGCTGTGGGGTCTGTCTTGGTGGCCCCTCAAACAATTTGTTGAAGTGGGCTTGGCCGGGCCGGTGCTTTCCATGCTGGTTTACGGCCCGGTGGGGCTGGCTTTGGCCATCTTTCTGTGGCTTGAGAGATCTGCCTGGAAAAAACAGGCCGGCTTGTTGCTGGCGCTGGCGGTGGTCGGCGGCTGGGCCAACACCTCGTTTGTCAATGCCCTGATGCAAGGCGATGTGGTGCGGGTGATGTTTTTGTTTTACCTGTCTCCGGTGTGGTCGGTGCTGGGCGGCTGGTTATTCTTGCGGGAACGGGTGAACCTGCGGCGCAAGCTGGCCGTAGCCGTGGCCTTGGCCGGACTCTGGCTGGTGCTGGGCGGTGCGCAGGCGTTCAACACGGCTCTGAGCATGGCCGATGTGCTGGCGCTGACGGCGGGTCTGGCCTTTGCCGGCAACAATGTGATTGCCCGCGCCGGGCAAGAGATCCCGATTCGCTCCAAAACCGCGGCGGTGTTCATGGGCTGTGGCGTGTTGTCCCTGGTTTGGGTCTGGGGCCTGGGCGCATCAATTCCCGAGGTGTCACTGCCGGTGTCGCTGGCCGTGGCGGGTTACGGGTTTGGCTGGCTACTGCTGGCCACGGCCACCTGGCAGTTTGGCGTGACCCACATGGAAAGCGGCCGTGCTGGCGTGGTGATGCTGGCTGAGCTGCTGGTGGCCGTGCTGACCGCCACCTGGTGGGGTGGCGAGCCTTTGTCAACACAGGAATGGGTGGGTGGGGCGCTGATCGCCTGCGCCGCCCTGATCGAAGCCACCGACACCGGGGCACAGGCCAGCCCCACCCCACTTTTGAACAAGGAGCACACATGAGCACGGTATGGATGAACGAGTTGTCCTGGGTTGATTACCAGGCGCGCATCGGCAAAG
>JAIFMR010000223.1 GCA_020048255.1 Rhodoferax sp.
CCCTTGCGCGACATCGACCCGGCCCAGGTTCACGGCGTGTTTGACTACGCGCACCCGGTGTTTGACCTGGCCGCCATCGACGCCCAGACCCAGGTGGCGGCACTGCAAGGCCAGAACAACACCTATTTCTGCGGCGCCTGGACGGGTTATGGTTTTCATGAAGATGGCCTCAAATCAGGCTTGGCCGTGGCGCAACTATTGCAGGCAGCAGGTTTAGGATAAATATGCCTCTAGCCCTCATGATACAAGCGCAGTTAGCTATATTTATTGCAGTCATTGGATGATGCACATGCCGCATTTCCAAACCCTGCCGGCACGCGCCCAGCCCCTGATTGGTTTTGGCGAGGTGCGCCACGCGCGCCTGAAACCGGTGCATCATGCCTTCGTTTACCCGACCTATTTTTTAATGCTGCCCATGCGCAGCCTACAAGCCTTTGGGCCGGGTGCACTGGCGCGCAACCGCCGGGCGGCCTTGAGCTTTGCTGACGCTGACCATGGGGACGGTCGCAGCGCGGAAGAAGGCGGCTGGGCGAAGTCTGGCTGCACTGCTATCCGCGTGTGCTGGGCCACACCTTCAAGCCGGTGAGCTTCTGGTATTGCCACCGTACGGATGGCAGCCTGCGCGCCGTGGTGGTCGAGGTCAACAACACCTTTGGCGAACGGCACTGCTACTTGCTGGACCAGCCCCGTTTTGGCGTGGAGTTGAAAGCCAGCAAGGTGTTTCATGTGTCGCCGTTTTGCCCGGTAGAGGGCGGTTACCGCTTTCGATTCATGATCACGCCGGACTTCAAACACACGCTGGCGCGCGTTGACTTTGACGATGCCCTGGGTCCGCTGATTCAAACCAGCGTCGGTGGCGCGCTGGAACCCCTCACCCCTGAGTCGCAGCGCCGGGCGCTGTGGCGCTACCCGCTGATGACCCTGGGTGTGGTGTTGCGTATCCACTGGCACGCGCTCAAGCTGTTCATCAAGAAAGCCCCGTTTTTTCGCAAACCTGCTCCCCCTGCCCGTTTCACCACCCGCTAAAGGCGCCTGCCCATGAACACCTCCACCAGCACCACAGCCCGGCCATCCACCGCATTCAGTTTGCCTGCGGGCACCCCAGCGGCAGCGCGCACGGTGCTGAAATTGCTGCAGCGCCTGCGCCACGGCAGTCTGACGCTGCAGTTGCCCGATGGCTCCATGCAGCGCTTTGGCACGCAAACCCTGCCCCACGCCACGCTGGTGCTACACAACTGGGCGCCCTGCAGTGCGGCCCTTAAGTCCGGTGACATTGGGTTTGCCGAAAGCTTTGTGGCGGGCGACTGGAGCACACCCAACCTGACCGAACTGCTGCGCGTGCTGGTGAAAAACCGCGCCGAAGTGGAAGGCGTGATCTACGGCACCTGGGCGGGCCGCTGGCTGTACCGCATCAAGCACCTGTTGCACCGCAATACCAAAACCAACAGCCAAAAAAACATTCACGCCCATTACGACCTGGGCAACGCGTTTTACAAGTTGTGGCTGGACGACACCATGAACTATTCAGCCGCCATTTTTGACGGCAACCTGGCGCAGCCGATGCAAGATGCCCAACACGCCAAAGTGCGCCGGGCGCTCAGCATGGCAGGAGTGCAAGCCGGCCACCGTGTGCTGGAAATTGGCTGCGGTTGGGGTGCACTGGCGGAGAAGGCCACGACTGAATTTGACGCCCATGTCACCGGGGTCACGCTCAGCACCGAGCAACTGTCCTTTGCCCAGGACCGTATGGCACGACTGGGCGTGGCGCACCGGGCCGACCTGCGCCTGCAAGACTACCGCGACATTGACGACGCGCCGTTTGACGCCATCTGCTCCATTGAGATGATTGAAGCGGTGGGGCGCGAGTACTGGCCCACCTACTTTGCCAGTGTGGCCAAGCTGCTCAAACCCGGCGCGCGGGCCTGTGTGCAAAGCATCGTGATTGACGACGCGCTGTTTGACCGTTATGTCAACTCGACCGACTTCATTCAGCAGTACATCTTTCCGGGGGGCTGCCTGCCGTGCCCGCGCGAGTTCCGGACGCAGGCCCGCGCAGCGGGGCTGGAGGTGGTGGACGAGTTCGCTTTTGGCCACGACTATGGCGAAACCCTCAAACGCTGGCGTGACGCCTTTTTGAGCCACCATGAACAGGTGCTGCAAGGCGGGTTTGACCAACGCTTCATGCGCATCTGGGAGTTTTACCTGGCTTATTGCGAAGCCGCTTTCATGGAAAACAACATCGACGTGGTGCAGTACACACTGCAAAAGCGGGCCTAAGCCATGCACCGGCGTACCCTTCTTGGCACAGCCGCGCTGCTGTGCCATGGCTTGCCAACTACGGCTCACGCGCAAGCCAGCGCGCCGTCTCCCTGGCCGGAAGTTCAGGCGAATCTGCCCGACGGCCGGTGGAGTGGCAGTGCCCGACTGCGTTTTTGGGGTTTTGACGTGTACGACGCGCAGCTTTGGGTGGCACCCAGCTTCAGAGCTGAACAGTACAGGCAACACCCGCTGGCCTTGAGCCTGACTTACCTGCGCGCACTGCGCGGCCAAGCCATTGCAGAACGATCGCTGACCGAGATGCGCCGTCAGGGTCCGATCAGCCCGGAGCAAGAAAGCGCCTGGCTCACTGCCATGCAAGCGCTGTTTGTCGATGTGGCAGCTAACGACCGCCTGACCGGACTGCACCAGCCAGGGATTGGGGCGCGCTTCTGGTTGAATGCCCGGCCCCTGGGCAATCTGGATGACGCCAGATTCAGTCAGCGCTTTTTTGGCATCTGGCTCGATACCGCCAGCAGCGAGCCCGAGTTGCGCCGCAGCTTGCTGGCCCGTGCCGTGCCCTGAACGCTGGCCCATGAACACCTCACTCACCTGGCAGCAAGGCTGGCGTTATGGCCTGATGGGTTTGCCGCTGGCTTTTGTCGCGCTGCCACTGTATGTGCTGCTGCCCAACCATTACGCACGCACGTTTGATGTGCCCGCTGCTGGGGCGTTGGGCAGACCGCCTGCACCTGCGGACCCCAGCAAAGGTGTTGCACTGGGCCGCTCTGGCGGCGCTGCTGCTGTGTGTGGGCTTTGCCTTGCTGTTTTTTCCGCCCCCGGTGTTTCAGGCCACCCCAGCGCTGCTGCTGTGGCTGGCGGCCAGCTTGGTGCTGACCACCACGGCCTTCAGCGCCCTGAGCATCCTGCACCAAGCGTGGGGTGCGCGTCTGGGCGGCCATGCGGTGTATCGCAGCCGGGTTGTGGCCTGGCGCGAAGGTTTGGGTTTAGCGGGTGTGATTGTTGCATCTATTAGCCCTGTAGCCCTTGGTATACCTGCGACAGTAGCTCTCTTATTTGTAGCTAGTTTGGGCGGATGGCTGGCCTGGCGCCGCGGCCCCGCGCCGCTCACCAGTGCGCCCCTGTTGCAGCAGCCCAGCGCAGCGTTGTGGCTACCCTGGCAGCGCAGAGACTTTCGGCGGCTGATGGCGGTGTTCATGCTCAACGGCATTGCCAGTGCCATACCGGCCACGCTGATGCTGTTTTTTGTGCAAGACCGGCTGCGTGCACCGGCCAGCACCGAGCCGCTGTTTTTAGGCAGCTACTTCATTTGCGCAGCCCTGAGCATGGTTTTGTGGCTCAAACTGGTGGGGCGCATCGGCCTGGCGCGCACCTGGCTGGTCGGCATGCTGTTGTCGGTGACGGTGTTTGTGTTTGCCGCAGGCTTAGGCGCTGGCGATGTGTGGGGTTTCGTGGTGGTGTGCGCGCTGTCAGGCGTGGCACTGGGCGCTGACTTGGCCCTGCCAGCCGCCCTGCTGACAGGCGTGATCCAGACCCATGGCGACCAACAGCATGCAGAAGGCGCCTATTTTGGCTGGTGGGCTTTTGCCAGCAAACTCAACCTGGCGCTGGCTGCCGGCCTGGCCCTACCCGCGCTGGGATGGCTGGGGTACACCCCCGGCAGCACCGATCCTGATGCCTTGAACACCCTGACGCTGGCCTACTGCGTGCTGCCTTGCGTGCTGAAAACTGGCGCGGCCTTGCTGCTGTATTTCCTCATCATCCGAAAGACTCCATGAAAAGACGTGTTCTCTTATCTGCCGCTGTGGCCACCGGCGCCCTGCTGGGTGGCTGTGCCACGCCCAACATCGACAGCTACGCCAACGAAAAGCCGGTGCTGGACCTGCGCAGCTATTTCAACGGCACGCTCAGCGCCTATGGCATCTTCACCGATCGATCTGGTGCGGTGGTGAAACGTTTCACCGTGTTGATGGAGTGCAGTTGGACCGGTAACGAGGGTGTGCTGGACGAGACTTTCAGCTACTCCGATGGCAGCACACAAAAACGCATCTGGCGCCTGACGCAGGGCGCCGACGGGCGCTACACGGGCCGTGCCGATGACGTGGTCGGGCAGGCGCAGGGCCAGGTGCGTGGCAACGCTTTTCATTGGACCTACACACTGGCCTTGCCGGTGGATGGCCGGGTGATTGATGTGCAGTTTGACGACTGGATGTACCTGATGGCGGATGGCGTGATGCTGAACAAGGCCAGCATGCGCAAGTGGGGCGTTTATCTGGGTGAAGTGACCTTGGCGTTCACCAAGAAAATTTAAGCCAAAAAGGCCTTTAGCCCTTGTCCAATAAGCGCTAACAGCTATCAATCAAGCAGCAATCCAATGACCTTCTTGCGCCCTTTGAATCCGCCCATGCCGCGCTGGCACGATCAGACCGTCTGGATCGTGGGTGCCTCCAGCGGCATTGGCCAGGCCACCGCGCTGGCCTTGCTGCGCCAGGGCGCACGCGTGGTGGTGTCGGCCCGCAACGAAAGCGCGCTGCAAACGTTGGCACAAGCGCACCCGCTGTGCGTGGCCATGCCGCTAGATGCCACCGACAGTGCAGCGCTGCAGCAGGCCGCCAGCCACATATTGGCACAGGGCGCACTGGACTGCGTGGTGTATTGCGCTGGCCACTATGAACCCATGCGCGCCGATACCCTGAACCTGGCGGACATGAAGCGCCATTGCGAGGTCAATTACCTGGGGGCGCTGTCGTTGTTGAACGCCGTCCTGCCCGCCATGCGAGAGCGCGGTTGCGGTCACATCAGCCTGGTGGGCAGTGTGGCGGGCTACCGCGGCCTGCCCAACAGCCTAGCCTATGGCCCCACCAAAGCAGCCCTCATCAATCTGGCCGAGGCGCTGTACCTGGACTTGCGTCCTCAAGGCTTGGGTGTGTCCATCATCAACCCGGGCTTTGTGCAAACGCCGCTGACGGCTCAAAACACCTTCAGCATGCCGGCCTTGCTCACGCCCGACCAGGCCGCCAGCGCTATCTTGCAAGGCTGGGCGGCGGGTCAGTTTGAAATCCACTTCCCCAAGCGGTTTACAAACTGGCTCAAACTGTTGCGGCTGCTACCCTACCGCGCCTACTTCAATCTGGTTCAGCGAGCTACCCAATGAACACCCTCACCCCACCTGACGCTGAGCCACTGGCACGCATCGCGCATTACTTTGAAACGCTGACACCGCAAAGTCTGGCGGACCTGCCACAGATCTATGACCCGATGGCCCGGTTCAAAGACCCGTTCAATGAAGTCACGGGTGTTGCAGCCATCTCGCGCATTTTTTCGCACATGTTTGTCACACTGGATCGACCGCGTTTTGTGGTCACCCAGCAGATTCGCCAGGGCGAGCAATGTTTTCTCACCTGGGAATTCAGGTTTTATTTCAGAGGGTACAAACAAGGCACCGAGCAAGTCATTCTGGGGGCCACCCACTTGGTGCTATCCAACACCGGTCTGATTACCTTGCACCGCGACTACTGGGATGCGGCTGAAGAGTTGTACGAGAAACTGCCCGTGCTGGGTGGCCTGATGCGCTGGGTTAAGCGCCGTGCGAACACGTGAAATCGACCGGTCACCCAAAACTGCGAGTCGCCTGAAATTCCAGGCTAGGCCGAGGTGCCCACCAGGCGCGCACATTGGCAAACACGGACCGGCAACCGGTGCAGCGGTACTGGCCGGTGGGTAACAAGGCGCCACTTTGCACTCGTCCAATCACCGGTTGGTAGCTGGGCGAACCACAGTCGCGGCACTTGTAAATCGTTTTAAAGCAGGGTTTGGATAGGATGGCCATGCGGCAAACTGTAGCCCCTGCGCGGGCCGACTGCCACAACGCCACATGTAACAAACGTAATGGATCGTAAGGGCTGGGCGATCAGAACGGCTTGGTATCAATAAAGCTGGGGCGCTGCATCAGCTTGTCTTGCAGTTTGACCAAGTTAGGGTACTGGTCACGCCAGGCGATCTCCGGAAAACGAAAATCCAGATAACCCAGCGCGACACCCACGGCGATGTCAGCCAGGCTCAAGTGGATGCCTACACAAAAAGGCTTGTCAGCCAAACCCTTGCTCATGGCCAACAAGGCCGCTTTCACCTTGTCCAGTTGGCGGTCGATCCAGGCTTGGCAACGTTGGGCGTCAGGCCGGCCGTCCCAGGTGGCTTCCATGCGCGCCAGAATGGCCGCGTCCAGCACGCCATCGGCCAAGGCTTCCCAGGTTTTGACTTCGGCGCGCTCGCGGCCGACCGCCGGAATCAGCTTACCCACCGGGGACATGGCGTCAAAGTACTCGACGATGACGCGTGAATCAAAAATGGCTTCACCGCCTTCCATGATCAGGCATGGCACTTTGGCCAGCGGGTTGGACAAGCCAATGGTGGTGTCAGCAGACCAGACGTTGTCCAACACGTAGTCGTAGTCCAGCTTTTTCTCGGCCATGACCACGCGCACCTTGCGCACGTAAGGGCTGGTATTGGATCCAATCAGTTTCATCGGCATGGGGCAGACCTAGTTTGTTGTTTAAGGAATTCTATCCACCGGGGTTGGCGCCAGCTGACGGCTTGGCCAAACCCCTGCGCTTACGGGATGACCTGGCGGCTTGTCCTGGCGAGCGACCCCTACAATCTGCGCCCATGACTACCTCTGCCATTTCCGCCCTCTCGCCGCTGGACGGCCGCTACGCCGCCAAGCTCGCCAAATTGCGCCCCGCCATGAGCGAACAGGGCTATATGCACCGACGCGTGCAGGTCGAAGTGGCCTGGTTTATTGCGCTCAGTGATTGCGGCTTTGTCGAATTCAAACCCCTGTCACCCGGTGCGCGCACCTACTTGATGGGCTTGGTCAAAAATTTCTCAGAGACTGACGGCAAGGCCATCAAAGAGATTGAAAAAACCACCAATCACGACGTCAAAGCGGTGGAGTATTGGCTCAAGAGCAAGTTTGAAGCCCGCCCGGAACTGGTGGCGGCACAAGAATTTGTGCACTTTGGCTGTACCAGTGAAGACATCAACAACACCAGCCATGCCTTGCAGCTCAAAAGCGGCCGCGATGCAGTGCTGCTGCCGGCACTGGACGCCATCATCGACAAGCTGCGTGAGATGGCGCACAACTTTGCCGACGTGTCCATGCTGAGTCGCACCCATGGCCAGACCGCCAGCCCGACCACCGTAGGCAAGGAGATCGCCAACGTGGTGGTGCGCCTGGTGGCGGCGCGTGAGCGTATTGCCACCATCAAACTCATGGCCAAGATGAACGGCGCGGTGGGCAACTTCAACGCGCACCTGTCGGCCTGGCCAGACTTTGACTGGGAAGCCTTCAGCAAAAAGGTCATCGAAACCCCTGAGCCGCTGGGCCTGGGCCTCACCTTCCAGCCCTACAGCATCCAGA
>JAIFMR010000121.1 GCA_020048255.1 Rhodoferax sp.
GCCCGCGTGGGTTACGTCAATGGCGAATATGTGCTGAACCCTGGTCAGACCGCACGCAAGAACAGCCAAATGGAATTGGTGGTGGCGGGTACCGAATCAGCCGTGCTGATGGTGGAGTCTGAAGCCCAGCAACTGTCCGAAGAAATCATGCTCGGCGCCGTGGTGTTTGGCCACACGCAAGGCGCGATTGCCATCAACGCGATTCATGAACTGGTTCGTGACGCCGGCAAACCGGTGTGGGACTGGAAAGCACCTGCCAAGGACGAAGCATTGATCGCCAAGATCGACAGCCTGGCCAAGGACAAGCTGGTGGCTGCCTACCAGATCCGCAACAAACAAGCCCGCACCCAAGCTTGCCGTGCAGCCTACGCCGAAGTCATGGCTGCTTTGAAAGCGGAAGGCGTGGCGTTTGATGGCGTGGCCATTGAAGGCTTGCTGTTTGAAATTGAAGCGAAGATCGTTCGTGGTCAGATTCTGGCGGGTGAGCCGCGCATTGACGGTCGCGACACCCGCACCGTGCGTGCCATTGAAATCCGCAATGGCGTGCTGCCGCGGACCCACGGCTCGGCCCTGTTCACCCGCGGTGAAACCCAGGCTTTGGTCGTGACGACGCTGGGTACCGAGCGTGATGCCCAGCGCATTGACGCCCTGAGCGGTGATTACGAAGACCGTTTCATGCTGCACTACAACATGCCTCCCTTCGCCACAGGCGAAACGGGCCGTGTCGGCACGCCCAAGCGCCGCGAAATCGGCCACGGCCGTCTGGCCAAGCGCGCCCTGGTGGCGGTGTTGCCAACCAAGGAAGACTTTCCGTACACCATGCGTGTGGTGTCTGAAGTGACCGAATCCAATGGTTCGTCATCGATGGCGTCCGTCTGTGGTGGCTGCTTGAGTTTGATGGACGCGGGTGTGCCTTTGAAGGCGCATGTGGCCGGTATTGCCATGGGTCTGATCAAGGACGACAACCGTTTTGCCGTGTTGACTGACATTCTGGGTGACGAAGATCACCTGGGCGACATGGACTTCAAGGTGGCCGGTACCACCAACGGCATCACGGCGCTGCAGATGGACATCAAGATCCAGGGCATCACCAAGGAAATCATGCAAGTGGCGTTGGCTCAGGCCAAAGAAGCGCGCATGCACATCCTGGGCAAGATGGTGGAAGCCATGGGTGAAGCCAAGACCGAGGTGTCCAACTTTGCGCCTCGCCTGTTCACCATGAAGATCAACCCCGAGAAGATCCGTGACGTGATTGGCAAGGGTGGTTCAGTCATTCGCGCCTTGACCGAAGAAACCGGCACACAGATCAACATCGACGAAGACGGCACCATCACCATCGCATCCGCTGACCCAGCCAAGGCTGAAGAAGCCAAGCGTCGCATTGAGCAGATCACCGCTGAAGTTGAAATTGGCAAGGTTTACGAAGGCCCTGTGGTCAAGATTTTGGACTTTGGTGCCCTGATCAACCTGCTGCCGGGCAAGGATGGCTTGCTGCACATCAGTCAAATTGCACATGAACGCGTCGAAAAGGTCACGGACTATCTTGCAGAAGGCCAGATCGTCAAGGTCAAGGTCATGGAAACTGACGAAAAAGGCCGCATCAAGCTGTCGATGAAAGCGCTGCTAGAGCGTCCGGCCCAAGGTGCGCCGGACAACCGGGCTTAAGGCGTTCATTTATTTGATAGCTAACAGCCCTTGTTGAACAAGGGCCAGAGGCCAAAAAGACCATGAAAGTCATTGACATCACAGGCTACGGCGGCCCCGACGTGCTGCGTCTGGCAGAGCGCCCTGTGCCCGTCGCGGGTGCGGGCCATGCGCTCATTCGCGTGAGTGCCAGCGGTGTCAATCGTCCGGATGTGCTTCAGCGCCTGGGTAACTACCCGGTGCCACCTGGTGCGTCGGACGTTTTGGGTCTGGAAGTAGCGGGCAGTATCGTGCAAGGCGACTCGGCTGAGCTGGCTGCGGCTGGTTTTCAGTTGGGCGACCGCGTGTGTGCACTCGTGACTGGCGGGGGTTATGCAGAGTACTGTGTGGCGCCCATTGGCCAATGCTTGCCGGTGCCTGCCGGGCTGAGTGATATCGAAGCGGCTAGTCTGCCCGAGACATTTTTCACGGTCTGGAGCAACCTGATGGAGCGCGCTCACCTACAGCAAGGTGAG
Source organism: Rhodoferax sp. (assembly GCA_020048255.1). Lineage (GTDB taxonomy): Bacteria > Pseudomonadota > Gammaproteobacteria > Burkholderiales > Burkholderiaceae_C > Rhodoferax. Next base: position 2,160 of record JAIFMR010000121.1, read on the forward strand.
TCGGTGCTGATTCAGGGCGGCTCCAGTGGTATCGGTGTCACGGCCATTCAGCTGGCCAAGCTGGCAAGGGCTCGCGTGTTTGTCACGGCAGGGAGCGACGAGAAGTGCTCTGCCTGCGTTGCGCTGGGCGCCGATGCGGCCATCAACTACAAAACCCACGACTTCCAGAGTGAAATCATGCGCCTGACTGAGGGTCAGGGCGTGGATGTGATTCTGGACATGGTGGCGGGTAGCTATGTGGCCAAAGAGGTGCAGTGCCTCAAAGAAGATGGGCGTCTTGCTATTATTTCGATACTAGGTGGGGTCCACAGCGAGTTCAATGCCGGTTTGGTATTGCGCCGCCGCCTGACCATCACCGGCTCAACACTGCGGCCCCGGCCGGTGGCGTTCAAGTCAGCGGTGGCCAGTGCTTGCCAACAGCACGTTTGGCCTGCGCTGGCAGACAAACGCATCAAGCCGGTGATTTATCGCACCTTTGCTGCGGCTGACGTGGCGCAGGCGCATGCCTTGATGGAGTCGAGCCAGCACGTTGGAAAAATTGTTTTGACTTGGGGAAATTCATGAAGAAAAAACTCATTGCCGGTAATTGGAAGATGAATGGCAGCCTGGCTGCCAATGAGCAACTCCTGAAGGCGATTCTGGCTGGAATGGGGCAGCCCACGTGCCAGGTGGCTGTGGGGGTTCCGGCGATTTACTTGTCGCAATGCCAAGGTCTTCTGGCCGGAACGGCCATTGATCTGGCGGCGCAAGACGTCTCCGCGCAGGAAAGTGGTGCGTACACCGGAGAAGTCTCGGGCGCCATGCTCAAGGAGTTCGGTGTGCGTTATGCCATCGTGGGGCACTCAGAGCGTCGTCAATACCACGGTGAAACCGACGAACTCGTTGCCCTGAAGGCGCAGCGCGCATTGGGTTGTGGTATCACGCCCATCGTGTGTGTAGGCGAAACACTGGCTGAGCGTGAAGCGGGTAAGACAGATGAAGTCGTCAAGCGCCAATTGGCCGCTGTCATTCATGCCAATGGACATTGCATCAGCGAAATTGTGGTGGCGTATGAGCCTGTGTGGGCCATTGGTACCGGCAAAACCGCCACGCCTGAGATGGCGCAGCAGGTGCATGCCGTGTTGCGTGCGCAACTCAAGGCGGCGTCAGCCAGTGCGGATCGTATTGCGCTACTTTACGGTGGCAGCATGAATGCAGCCAACGCCAGTGCGCTGCTGGCGCAGCCCGATATTGATGGCGGGCTGATTGGTGGTGCCGCTTTGAAGGCGCCAGATTTTTTAACCATTATTGCTGCCGCCGCTTGAAAGCCAAGTGTAGATTGCTATTGAATCAGGAGTGAAGAATGAATGTCGTGTTAACTGTTGTGTTGGCTGTGCAGATGATCTCTGCATTGGCGATGGTCGGGTTGATTTTGGTTCAGCATGGCAAAGGGGCCGACATGGGAGCGGCTTTTGGCAGCGGCGGATCCGGTAGCCTGTTTGGAGCCAGTGGGAGCGCTAACTTTTTGTCACGCACCACAGCCGTTTTAGCGACGGTTTTCTTTGTCAGCACCTTGATGCTGGCTTATTTTGGTACGGCTCGCCCAGCAGCAAGTTCAGGCAGTGTCCTTGAAAATGCAGCACTGGTGGCGCCTGTCCCTGCTGCGATCGCGCCGGCCGCGCCAGTCTCAGGTGCGGCTCAAATTCCTTCGAAATAATTGCGTCTGCAACGACCCTGTTTCCTCAGGAATGGTGGGGATTTCAGGGTAAACTCTAATGCATCTGGACGGACAAAACTTTGTTATTGCGTTAGTTCGTCTGGGTAATCAAAACGGCCGTCGTGGTGAAATTGGTAGACACGCTATCTTGAGGTGGTAGTGGCGAAAGCTGTGCGAGTTCGAGTCTCGCCGACGGCACCAAGTAAAAAATTGATCAATATCTGCCAGTTATCCTTTTTATTTTGATAGGCATCTCGGTGGGGGTCATGCCGCAGGTGATTGGCTACATCCTTGGGCCGAATCGGCCCGACCCAGCTAAAAACTCCCCTTACGAATGCGGCTTTGAAGCCTTTGGTGATGCGCGAATGAAATTTGACGTGCGCTACTACCTGATCGCGATTCTTTTTATTCTGTTCGATCTGGAAACAGCCCTGTTGTTTCCTTGGGCTGTGACGCTGAAGGAACTGGGTTTGTATGGTTTCCTGGTTGGTTTGGAAATTGTGACCATCCTGACGATCGGCTTTGTGTATATGTGGATTAAAGGCGCTCTGGATTGGGAGTAACGCGATGATTGAAGGTGTTCTCAAAGAGGGCTTTGTAACAACGAGTTTTGATGCCGTTGTTAATTGGGCCAAGACGGGTTCCGTTTGGCCGATGACCTTTGGCTTGGCTTGTTGTGCGGTTGAAATGATGCACGCCGCGGCAGCCAGATACGACATCAGTCGGTTCGGTGCTGAAGTGTTTCGGCCAAGTCCACGTCAGTCTGATCTGATCATTGTGGCAGGCACCTTGACCAACAAGATGGCGCCGGCGTTCCGCAAGGTGTATGACCAGATGGCTGAGCCGCGTTGGGTGATCAGTATGGGCTCGTGCGCCAACGGCGGTGGCTACTATCATTACAGTTATTCGGTAGTTCGGGGTTGCGACCGAATTGTCCCGGTCGACGTGTATGTTCCTGGTTGCCCACCGACGGCTGAGGCCTTGATTTACGGCATTATCCAGCTGCAAAGCAAGATACGCCGTACTCAAACCATCGCACGCACTTGAGGATTGCAATGACTTTATATGCTGTAAATCCTTTGGTTCTCAAGGCGCAAGTCGACGTTGCGCTGGGTGGACTGATTCAAAGCAGTGACGTGCGACTGGGTGAATTGACTTTGGTAACCCCTGTTGCCAACTATTTGCAAGTGGTCACGGCTTTGCGTGATCACCCCGCGTGCAAATTTGAGCAGTTAATTGACCTGTGTGGCGTGGATTATTCAACCTACAAAGATCAACCTTTGGTTGGCTCACGTTTTTGTGTTGTGTTGCATCTGCTCTCGGTCAGCCTGAATCAGCGGGTTCGGCTGAAGGTGTTTTTGCCTGACGATGTTGCGCCAGTTTTGCCTTCGGTCTGCGATGTCTGGAGCGCTGCAAACTGGTTTGAACGTGAAGCCTTTGATCTGTTTGGCATTGTGTTTGAGGGTCACGACGATCTGCGACGCATTTTGACGGATTATGGATTTATCGGGCATCCGTTTCGCAAGGACTTCCCCTTGTCTGGCCATGTTGAGATGCGTTATGACGCTGAGCAAAAACGTGTGGTTTATCAGCCTGTCACGATTGAGCCGAGAGAAATCACGCCGCGTGTCATCCGCGAGGAAAACTACGGAGCCTTGCATAAGGCAGTTTGAGTTATGGCTGAAATTAAAAACTACACACTGAACTTCGGGCCACAGCATCCTGCTGCACACGGTGTTTTGCGCTTGGTGCTTGAGCTCGATGGTGAAGTGATTCAGCGTGCAGACCCGCATATCGGTCTGCTGCATCGTGGGACCGAAAAGCTGGCGGAGAGCAAGACCTATTTGCAGACGCTGCCGTACATGGATCGTCTGGACTACATGTCCATGATGTGTAACGAGCAGGCGTATTGTCTTGTGTTGGAAAAGATGTTGGATCTGGATGTGCCAGTGCGGGCACAGTACATCCGCGTCATGTTTGCTGAGATCACCCGGTTACTGAACCATTTGCTTTGGGTTGGCGCGCATGCCATTGACTGCGGTGCCATGACGGTGATGCTGTTTGCTTTTCGTGAACGCGAAGATTTGCTGGACATGTACGAGGCCGTGAGTGGTGCACGTATGCATGCTGCGTATTTCCGGCCGGGTGGTGTCTATCGTGATTTGCCCGATACCATGCCGCGCCACGTACCCAACAAGGTTCGCAGTGCCAAGTCGACAGAGGGACTCAATCGCAATCGCAGCGGCAGTTTGTTGGATTTCATTGATGACTTTACGCAGAGATTTCCCACTTATCTGGGTGAATATCACACGCTGCTGACCGAGAACCGGATCTGGAAGCAACGGACGGTCGGTATTGGTGTAGTGACACCTGAGCGCGCTCTCAATCTCGGTTTCACCGGACCCATGCTGCGAGGATCTGGTATCGCCTGGGATTTGCGCAAGACGCAACCTTATGAGGTTTACGATCAACTGGATTTCGATGTTCCGGTGGGAAAAACCGGTGATACCTATGATCGGTATCTGGTGCGTATGGAAGAAATGAAGCAGTCCAACCGCATCATCAAGCAGTGTGTAGACTGGTTGCGCGTCAATCCCGGCCCCGTGATCACCGACAACAAAAAAGTAGCCCCCCCCGATCGTGAATCCATGAAGACCAACATGGAAGATCTGATTCACCACTTCAAGTTGTTCACTGAAGGTTTTGCCGTACCAGAAGGTGAAGCCTATTCAGCCATTGAGCATCCCAAAGGTGAGTTTGGAATCTACATGATCAGCGACGGTGCAAACAAACCTTATCGCATGAAGATTCGTCCGCCAGCATTTGTTCATCTGGCTGCTCTCGATGAAATGGGTAAGGGTCACATGATTGCGGATGCAGTGGCAATCATTGGCACGATGGACATTGTGTTTGGGGAAGTTGACAGATGATTTCTGAAAAATCTTTAGCGGCTTTTGCGCAAGAAGTTGCCAAGTATCCCGCCGAGCAGCGTCAGTCTGCTGTCATGGCGTGCCTGAGAATTGTTCAGCAGGAACTGGGCTACGTCAGCGACGAAAGCGAACGTTTTGTGGCTGATTATTTGGGCATGGCGCCCATTGCAGTTCATGAAGTCACCAGCTTTTACAACATGTACAACCAGAAGCCGGTTGGAAAGTACAAGCTCAACGTCTGCACCAATTTGCCCTGTCAGCTGCGTGATGGTGCCAAAGCGATGGCACATCTGAAGGAACGTCTGGGTATTGATGCCAACCAGACAACGCAGGACGGTCTGTTCACGCTGCAAGAATGCGAATGCCTGGGTGCTTGTGCAGATTCGCCGGTGATCTTGGTGAACGATACCAATATGTGCAGTTTCATGAGCAATGACAAGCTTGATGAATTGGTCGATGGCCTTCGCTCCCTGGAGGTCAAATCATGAGTGCGGATAGCTTACTGGCGCAATTCCAGTCCACAGGTGTTCAGACCTGTTTTCACAACAGGCACATCAAGCCGCACATCCTGGCGGGGTTGAACGGATCCAACTGGCATTTGAAGGACTATGAGTCCCGCGGTGGTTACCAGGCATTGCGTCAAATTTTGGGGCTCGATGGTGGACAAGGGCTGACGCAAGATCAAGTCATTGCAGTGGTTAAAGAATCTGCATTGAGAGGTCGTGGCGGAGCAGGGTTTCCCACGGGACTCAAGTGGAGTTTCATGCCACGCCAGTTCCCAGGACAAAAGTACCTGGTCTGCAACTCTGATGAAGGCGAGCCCGGCACGTGTAAAGACCGCGACATCATGGAGTACAACCCTCACATCGTCATTGAGGGCATGATCATTGCTGCGTATGCGATGGGTATTGCAGTTGGGTACAACTACATTCACGGTGAGATTTTTCACACCTATGAACGTTTTGAGCAGGCCTTGGTGGAGGCGCGAGCTGCAGGACTCCTCGGCAACAATATTTTGGGAAGCCCCTTCAGTTTTCAGTTGCATGCGGCTCATGGATTCGGCGCTTACATCTGCGGTGAAGAGACCGGTTTGCTGGAGTCATTGGAAGGTAAAAAAGGGCAGCCCCGCTTCAAGCCACCTTTCCCGGCAAGTTTTGGCTTGTACGGAAAGCCGACCACTATCAACAACACCGAGACTTTTGCTGCGGTTCCGTGGATCATCCGAAACGGTGGTCAGGCTTACCTTGAATGTGGCAAGCCTAACAACGGTGGTACCAAGATTTACTCAGTCAGCGGCGATGTGGAGTTGCCGGGCAATTACGAAGTGCCTATGGGTACCCCTTTTGCCAAGCTGCTTGAACTCGCGGGCGGAATCCGATCAGGTCGAACACTCAAGGCTGTGATTCCAGGGGGATCCTCCTCGCCGGTATTGCCGGGCAACATCATCATGGATTGCACCATGGACTACGACTCCATTGCCAAGGCCGGGTCCATGCTGGGTTCGGGCGCAGTGATTGTGATGGACGATTCGCGCTGTATGGTTAAGAGCTTGCAGCGACTGAGTTATTTTTATATGCATGAGTCCTGCGGGCAGTGCACGCCCTGTCGTGAAGGCACAGGCTGGTTGTCACGGGTGGTGGACCGCATTGAAAACGGACAGGGGCGTGCCTCTGATCTGGCGCTGCTCAACTCCGTTGCTGAGGATATTCAGGGGCGCACGATTTGTGCGCTAGGAGATGCAGCAGCGATGCCGGTGCGTGCGATGCTCAAGCATTACATGCCCGAATTTGAATACCACGTGGCGAACAAAACCTGCATGGTTCCAGCTTACGTTTGAGCGAGCCCCAGATGATTGAAATTGAACTCGACGGTCA
>JAIFMR010000082.1 GCA_020048255.1 Rhodoferax sp.
TTTGGCTCATGGAAGTCCTTTGCTTGACGGGTCAAATAAAAAAGGTCTGCGCATACCCATCGCAAACACTGAAATCCTAACGCAAAAAGCCCCAAGGAAATGAATCACTTGGGGCTTTTGTGAGCAGTCCTTCAACTGCCTTAGCTTTCACATATGGTCAATCATCACCTGACCGAAACCCGAGCAGCTCACCTGCGTCGCGCCGTCCATCAGACGGGCAAAGTCATACGTGACCTTTTTGCTCTTGATAGAGCGCTCCATGGACTTGATGATCGCATCAGCCGCTTCGACCCAGCCCATGTGGCGCAGCATCATTTCTGCGGATAAAATTTCTGAACCAGGATTGACGTAGTCCTTGCCGGCGTACTTGGGTGCGGTACCGTGGGTGGCTTCAAAACAGGCCACGGAGTCCGACAAATTGGCGCCAGGGGCAATGCCAATGCCGCCAACCTGTGCGGCCAGCGCATCAGACACGTAATCGCCATTCAGATTGAGCGTGGCAATCACGCTGTACTCGGCCGGGCGCAGCAAGATCTGCTGCAGGAAGGCATCGGCAATGCTGTCCTTGATGGTGATTTCCTTGCCCGTCTTCGGGTTTTTGAAATTGCACCAAGGTCCGCCATCGATCAGTTGCGCACCGAATTCCTTTTGTGCCAAGCCATAAGCCCAGTCACGGAAACCGCCTTCGGTGTATTTCATGATGTTGCCCTTGTGCACGATGGTCACGCTGGGCTTGTCGTTGTCAATGGCATATTGAATTGCCTTGCGAACCAAACGCTCCGTACCCTCACGCGAGACCGGTTTGATGCCGATGCCCGAGGTGGCGGGGAAACGGATCTTGGTGACACCCATTTCCTCTTGCAGAAATTTGATGATCTTCAGCGCTTTGGGCGACTCGGCTTCAAACTCGATACCCGCATAAATGTCTTCCGAGTTTTCGCGGAAGATGACCATGTTGGTCTTGTGCGGCTCTTTCACCGGGCTGGGCACGCCATCAAAATACTGGATGGGACGCAGGCAGACATACAAATCAAGTTCCTGGCGCAGCGCTACGTTCAGGGAACGAATACCGCCACCCACCGGCGTCGTCAGCGGCCCCTTGATGGACACCACATATTCACGCAAGGCACTCAGGGTTTCTTCAGGCAGCCAGACATCCGGGCCATAAATCTTGGTGGACTTCTCACCGGCATAGACTTCCATCCAGTGAATTTTTTTCTTGCCACCATACGCCTTGGCAACCGCGGCATCGACCACCTTGATCATCACCGGAGTGATGTCAAAACCGGTACCGTCGCCCTCGATGAACGGAATGATCGGCTGATCAGGTACGTTGATGGAATAGTCCGCGTTGACGGTAATTTTTTGGCCTTCAGCAGGCACCTTGATATGCTGATACATGAGCAGAGTCTCCGTTAATTGATCAACGATCGTGTCCATGAGCCAGCCAGCACGGTTGGGACCGTACCCATCTGAGCTTGAACTAATTTATTCTAGTCCGAATAATTTTCCGGATTCTGTCAACCAATCGGACATGGCGGGCGTTGAAGCTCCACCTTCTCAAAATTTGAAGGTTTTTTGTCTTAACGTTATTTCAAGGAAATTTAAAAATGAACAAACTTCTCGCTGCTCTGGTTGCTGGTCTCTTTGCTGCTGGCGCTTTCGCTGCTGCTTCCGCTCCTGCTGCTGCCGCTGCTCCCGCAGCTGCTGCCAAGGTTGAAGCCAAAGCCGAAGTGAAAGCTGAAGCCAAGGCCGAAGACAAAGCAGCTGCCAAGCCTGCTAAGAAAGCCAAGAAGGCCGCTTCCAAGGCATCTGCTGCTTAATTTTCCGGCCTTTGGCCTGATAAAAAATGCCCGCTCGAGCGGGCATTTTTTTGTCCATTTCTGATCATCAAGCCGGGGCAAACCCGTCGAATACGCCAAAATGACATGATGAAATCATTTTTAACGCTCGTCTTTTCGCTTCTGGTTTTTTATGCGCAGGGCAGTTTGGCACAAAACGCACCGCAGCTTGATCTGCCTCGCACCAAACTGACAGCGGGCATGTACCTGATTGACGCCCAAGTGGCCGCAATGCCAGAGCAACGCTCCACCGGCTTGATGTATCGCCAGCAAATGCCGCAGGCTGAAGGCATGTTGTTCGTGTTTGAGTACGCCAGCGAGCAATGTTTCTGGATGAAAAACACGCCGCTGCCGCTAACTGCCGCGTTCGTCGCGGACGATGGCACCATTGTTAACTTGGCGGATATGAAGCCCCTGGCCACGGAGTCCCATTGCTCGAAGAAACCTGTACGTTTTGTACTGGAAATGAACCAGGGTTGGTTTGAGAAACGTGGCATCAAAGCGGGAGCCAAATTGCTGGGTCAGCCCTTCAAGAGTCCGTGATACTATTTTTGTAGCATATAGCCCTTATATTCAAAGGGCTATAAGCCAATTTTGCTCATAAAAAAACCACCCGAAGGTGGTTTTTTTATGGGCGAGAGTCTTCAGGCAAAGTTGCTTTCGGCAAAGCGCCAGTTCACTAGCTTCTCCAAAAACGTTTCGACAAATTTGGGGCGGGCATTGCGGTAGTCAATGTAGTAGGCGTGTTCCCACACGTCCACTGTCAGCAATGCTTTGTCGGCCGTGGTCAAAGGGGTGCCCGCTGCGCCCATGTTGACGATGTCCACAGAACCATCTGCCTTCTTCACCAACCAGGTCCAGCCTGAACCAAAGTTGCCGACGGCCGACTTGACAAACGCTTCCTTGAAAGCGGCATAGCTTCCCCACTTGGCGTTGATGGCCGCAGCAAGTGTGCCTGTGGGTTCACCGCCACCGTTAGGCGCCAGGCAGTTCCAGAAAAAAGTATGGTTCCAGATTTGCGCCGAGTTGTTATAAATGCCACCGCTGGACTTTTTGATGATCTCTTCCAGGGACATGCTTTCGAATTCAGTCCCTTTTTGCAGATTATTGAGGTTCACCACATAGGCGTTGTGGTGCTTGCCATGGTGGTATTCCAGGGTTTCCTTGGAATAGTGGGGAGCCAGGGCGTCGATGGCAAAAGGCAGTGCGGGCAGTGTATGTTCCATGAAATCCTCAATGGTGGGGTTGCAAAAACGCGAATTGTAGGAACTTTCAGTCCGGTGGGTTGGCTACTGTCAAATCAACCGTGCCGTCCACAAGGGTGGCTGTCAGCGCTTGGCCCGCGTGGGTCTGCCCGACGCGCGCAATGGTCTGCCCTTGCGCGTCACTGAGCCAGGCGTAACCCCGCTCGAGCACCAGGTGCGGGTCAAGCAAGCTCAAGCGCAGCGCCGCACGGTCCAGTCGCTGCGCCTCCTTTTGCATGCCGCGCTGCAAGGACGATGGCAGGAGCGCCGCCCATCGGTCGAGTTGCTGATCCTTTTGCTGCAGACCGTAACGCGCAGCCGACTGCAGGCTCTGGGCACAACTGGCCAGACGCAAACGCTGACTGGCCAACCTGGCAGAAGGTCGTCCCAACCTCGTCGCAGCGCTGTCAAGACGCTGACTCTGACGATCCAGGTGACGCAAAACAGCCTCTTGCAGCCGGCGCTGCATGATGTCCAGTGCGCCCAGCCAGGCATCGCGCGGCTGGGCCACCAATTCGGCCGCGGCGGTAGGGGTTGGCGCACGCAGGTCCGCCACAAAATCAGCGATGGTGAAGTCGGTCTCGTGGCCCACTCCACACACCACAGGTACCGGACTGCTGGCCACCATGCGGGCCAGTTGTTCGTCGTTGAAAGCCCACAAGTCTTCCATGGCGCCGCCACCGCGCACCAGCAAAATCACATCCACTGCGGGGAGTTTGGGTCTGGTCTTGGTGCTGCGATGATGGGTCAAATCGGGCTCTAGCCCTTGATCCGACTGCGTCAACAGATACAAATTTGATAGCGATTGACTCAACTCAGCCGGCGCGTTGGCACCTTGTACGCTGGCCGGGGCCAACACCACCGGAATGTGTGGCACACGCCGTTGCAGCGCCGTCACCACATCATGCAAGGCAGCAGCACCCAGGGAGGTCACCAAGCCAATGGCACGCGGCATCACCGGCAGTGCGCGCTTACGAGCCGCATCAAACAGGCCTTCGGCTTCCAATTTGGCCTTGAGCTGAAGAAATTGCTCAAACAAATTGCCCTGCCCCGCCCGGCTCATGATCTCGACAATGAGTTGCAGGTCCCCCCGCGGCTCGTAAACACCCAAGCGGCCCACAACTTCCACCAACTCACCATCGCGCGGCGAAAACGCCAAACCGGTGGCCGCACGCTTGAACATGGCGCAACGCAACTGACCGGTGCTGTCCTTGAGTGAGAAATAACAATGGCCGCTGGCGGCGCGTGAATAGCCCGAGACCTCCCCACGCACCGTCACCGGGTTGAAACGAGCCTGCAGGGCATCGGCAACGGCACGACACAAGGCGCCCACCTGCCAGACCAGCGGCTCAGAACGGCCAAATTTTGCGTCAACCATGACAAACCCGGCTTGACAAACAGCGCCGCAGCGGTGTTGAAAACCAAAGTACTCCACAATTCAGAGCAAGCGACTGCACCCCCAAAGAAATAGCACAAGAAGGTGGAGATGCGTAAAAGACCATTGATTTCATTCGATTTATTGCTGCTTAATTTGTCATCAAACTGTCAGAACCCAAGACACAGGCGGCCTGCAGCGTGTTCTGCAGTGTGTTTTCCACAAAGTTATCCACAGAAATTGTGGCTGCGCCATAATCAGGCAGCATTTTCCTTGAGCGGAGTTTCAATTTGTTTTCCATCATACAAGCCGCGGGCTGGCCCATTTGGCCCTTGATTGCCTGCTCCGTGCTGGCGCTGGCGCTGGTGATTGAGCGCTTTGTCAGCCTCAAAACCGCCAAGGTCGCGCCACCCAAATTACTTGAAGAAGTGATTTCTGTCACCCGCAATACGGTTCCTGGGCCGGACGTGGTCACACAGCTGGAAAAAAACTCGGCCCTGGGCGAGGTTCTGGCCAGTGGTCTGCGCACACTCATCGCCAACCCGCGCTGTAGCGACGACGAATTGCGTGCCAGCATGGAAAGCACAGGACGCCTGGTGGCGCACCGGCTGGAACGTTACTTGAGCGCGCTGGCCACCATCGCATCGGCAGCACCGCTGATGGGTTTGTTCGGTACGGTGGTCGGAATGATCGAGATTTTTGGATCTCAAACCCCTTCAGGCGCCACCGGTGGCAACCCTGCGCAATTGGCACACGGTATTTCGGTGGCGCTGTACAACACGGCGTTTGGCCTGATCGTGGCGATCCCGTCGCTAATTTTTTGGCGCTATTTTCGGGCCCGGGTCGATGAATATTTGCTGACCCTGGAACTGGCCGCAGAGCATTTGGCGCGGCACCTGAACACCCTGCGTCGCTGAGGCTGTGACGCCATGAACTTCCGTAATCGCACCAAGGAAGAACCCGAGATCAATTTGATCCCATTCATCGATGTGTTGCTGGTGGTTTTGATCTTTTTGATGCTCTCCACCACGTACAGCAAGTTCACCGAGATGCAACTCAAACTGCCTGTGGCCGATGTGGACGCGCAGCGCGACTATCCGAAAGAGGTCTTGGTTTCAGTGAGTTCCGACGGCAATTACACCGTCAACAAGCTCCCCGTGCTGGGCCGCACCGT
>JAIFMR010000042.1 GCA_020048255.1 Rhodoferax sp.
TTGGGCACGCAGTTGAATGGGCACCATGGGTCGGCAGCTACGGTAAAAATGCGGTCTGCCGCGTGACCAGATACGCCAACGCTACCTAGTAGCGCAATGCAGACCCACCGTTTCATCGACTGCCAGAGCAGTGCGATCAACAAGTTCATGACAACACTCCTGAAAACAATTCAAGTAAAACCCTAAACAAAGCAAAAAAGTTGCAAAAAAAAGCAGTCTACACGCCTCAAAAACGCTCGTGCGGCGCCAAGTATCGCCATTGGCCAACCGGCAGGTTGCCCAGCATCACCTGGCCGATGCGCACCCGCTTCAAACCCACTACTTTCAGTCCGCTCGGGGTTTTGCCATTCCACCTTGGCGTGTTTGAGAGACTGACCGTCTAGACTTAAACCATGGCGCAACAGCTTGAGTTTGTCCAGCGGGAACACCGACTGCACGTCACTGCTGACGGGGTCGTCGTCGTCAATTCGGCTGAGCTGGGTGGGCACGGGGCGGGCCGCGTAAGTGGCCGCCGCTGAGGTGGCCGCTGCTTCATTGGCCACGCCGGTGTAAATCACGCGCACCAGGTATTCCTTTTCCATCACCTTGTCTTCGCCAATGAGTTGGCGCGCCACACGGCCGTCCTGGGTCAGCACCAACAGGCCAGTGGAGTCAATGTCCAGCCGTCCGGCGGGCACCAGACTTTTAAGCTGGCTCGGATGAAAGAAAAAACGCGCGTTGTCCTCAGCCCAGCGGTTTTGCGGCTGCACCAAGGTGATGGCCGGCTCGTGCCCGTCTTCGGCCTGCCCGCTGACCAGACCCAGCGGCTTGTTGATCAGCACGGTGACCTGTTTGGCCTGCTGACCCTGGGCTTGTTTGTCGATCTCGATCTTCACATCGGGCGCGACTTGCATGCCCATCTCGGCCACCCGGCCATCAACCTTGACCCAACCCTTGGCGATCCAGTCGTCGGCCTCGCGCCGGGACGCCAGGCCCAGTTCGGCCATGCGTTTGTTCAGGCGCAGGGTGCCACCCGCACCATACGCCGCAGTGTTACTTTGCCCGGCAGGAATCGGCGCCTTGGGGGTGGGTGGTGCGGCACGGCGGAAAACGGGGGGCTGTTGGGGTATGGTCATGTTATTGAAATTGTAGCAACTCCCGCTGGAAGGATATGGGCTGGCGGCTGCTGCGGCATATAAACCATAGCAGCCTCATGCGGGGAGTCCATGTGCTACTTGGTGGCCTGTTTTTCTTTCAGCCAGCCTTGCATCATGGCAATTTCTTGCTTTTGCGCCGCGATGATGTCTTGCGCCAGTTTCTTTACCTTGGGATCTTTGCCGTACTTGAGCACCACTTCAGCCATGTCGACTGCGCCTTGGTGGTGCGGAATCATGCCGGCCAAAAAATCACGGTCAGCATCGCCTGTCAGCGGCACCGCCATGTCCTTGTGCATTTTGGCGTTGGCCTGCTCAAAGGCGGCGTTCGATGCCGACTTGCCCGTGCTGGCCGGCATGGCCATGTTGTGACCCGCGTGCGGGTCAGGTGCCTGGGCCAAGGCACCACCTGACAGGCATGCGCCCAGCAGCGCCACGGCAGCCCCCAACTTGGAAATGTGTGTAAGGTTCAGCGTCATGGGATGTCAGTCCTTTAAAAAATAATGAAGAAACGGCGTCAAATTGACCCCAGCCAAATATTCGTCGGGGCAACGTAAACGGAAGCCACTTTAATGCTTAAAAATTTCCCGTGCGCAGTGCCTGCAAATTCAGCACCCGCAAGCCACCGTATTCCACCTGGATGATGCCCTTGGCGGCCAGGGTGGTCAGGGCCTCGTTGACGCGCTGGCGCGACAAACCCACCAGATAGGCCAGCTCTTGTTGGGTGATGCGCAGCACCTCGCCCAGACCGGGGTACAGTACCGGATTGAACAGCGCCGCCAGGCTGCGCGCCACTCGGATGTCGGGGTTGGTCATGCGGTCAATTTCACGCGCGGCAATGAACTGTCCCAGGCGCTCGTTGAGCTGGTTCATGACAAAGCGGTTGAAGCCAATGGAATGGTCCAGCAGCCAATGAAAGGTGTCCACGTGCAGCCCGGCTACCATGCTCTTGCGCAAAGCCTGGATGTTGTAGCGGTAGACCTCGCGCTTCAGGGCCGTGCCTTCACCAAACCAGCCGCCCGGGGGGACTCCAGTGAAGGTCATGGTCTGCCCCTCTGCGTTGTCGCTGCTCATCTTCAGCAAGCCGTCGACCACGCCAAACCAATAGGTTACCGGGCGGCCGGTGCGGCAGATGTAGTCGCCACTCTTGGCGTCGGAGATCTTCAGGTCGTCCACGGCACGCTCGCGTTCTTCTGTGCGCAGCAATTTCAGCCACGGAATGACATCGAGTTCTGCCGCATTCAAAGGGCGACGACGTTGAAACAAGGTGACATCAGGGGTCATGTACTGGCCTTGAATGCAAGCTCCAAAGGGATGGTGATCAATCAAATCGGCAGGGAAAACACCTACCGAGAATGGATCAGATTGTCGTCCAAACGACAACTTAACGTCAAATCGAGTCCTATCATTGCGCCCACTACAGCAGGCCCGCCAAGACGGTTGACTTGCCAAGCCACGGAGACAAGGTGCCGCGATGCAAACGACTTTTCCACAACTTCTGTTGAATCACGCCAGCCAGCGGCCCAGTGATACTGCCATGCGCGAGAAAGAGTACGGCATTTGGCAAGGCATTAGCTGGTCCGCGTTGGCTGCGCAAGTGGAGCAACTGGCCTGCGGCCTGTATCAGGCGGGCTTGCGTCAGCATGATCATATGGTCGTGATTGGTGCCAACCGCCCCCGTTTGTACGCCACCATGCTGGCCGTCCAGTCTTTGGGGGCCGTGCCGATTGCGCTGTACCAGGACGCTGCGGCGCTGGAATGTGTCTTTCCCCTGAACAACGCCGACGTGGCCTTTGCGTTTGCAGAAGACCAGGAACAGGTCGACAAATTGATGGAAATCCGCGAGCAGTGCCCGCAACTGGCTCATGTTTACTTTGATGACCCACGTGGTTTGCGCAACTATGACGAGCCTGGGCTGACGGCGCTGGACGCTTTGATTGAAGCGGGCAAGGCTTTTTCTGCAGCCCATGCCGATTTCTTCAGGCAAGAAGTCGCCAAGGTTCAGCCCGATGATGTGGCTGCCATGTTTTTCACATCAGGGACCACTGGAAACCCCAAGGGTGTGGTGCATACCCACGACACCTTGCTGAACCGGGCCCGAGCCGGGGCCGAGTTTGACAACTTGACCCATGCCGAGGACGTGCTGGCTTACTTGCCACCCGCCTGGATCGGGCAGAACATCTTCAGTTATGCCCAGTGGCTGAGCTGCGGCTATGTGGTGAACTGCCCCGAGTCTGCCGCAACTGTCACGATTGACCTGAAAGAAATCGGCCCGACCTATTACTTTGCACCACCGCGTGTGTTTGAGGGCTTGCTCACCAGCGTGATGATCCGCATGGAAGACGCCGGTGTCTTCAAGCGCAAGATGTTCCACTACTTCATGGACATCGCCAAGCGCGTAGGTCCGACCCTGATGGATGGCAAGAGTGTGCCGCTTGCCGACAGCGTGTTGTACGCGCTGGGTAACTTCATGGTGTACGGGCCGCTGCGCAACAACCTGGGCTTTAGCCGGGTGCGGGTGGCCTACACAGCGGGTGAGGCGATTGGCCCCGATTTGTTCAGCTTTTATCGCTCCATTGGCGTGAATCTGAAGCAGTTGTACGGTTCGACTGAGACCGCCGTGTTTGTCTGTTTGCAGCCAGACCACGAGGCCCGCGCCGACACCGTGGGTGTGCCTTGCAAGGGGGTCGAAATCAGGGTGGCCGACAACGGCGAGATTCTTGTCAAGTCGCCTGGTTTGCTCAAAGGTTACTTTAAAAACCCCGAAGCTACCGCCGAGGTATTGACGGCCGATGGCTGGTACCACACCAGCGACGCCGGCTTTCTGGATGCGCACGGGCACCTGAAGATCATTGACCGCGTGAAAGACGTGGGGCGCATCAAAGGCGGCGCCAATGACGGTGCCATGTTTGCGCCCAAGTATGTGGAGAACAAGCTCAAGTTCTTCTCGCACATCAAGGAGGTGGTGGCTTATGGCGACGGCCGCGAAAAGGTTTGCGTCATGATCAATATCGACTTTGACGCGGTGGGTAACTGGGCTGAGCGGCGCAACCTGCCCTACGCCGGGTACACCGACTTGGCACAAAAACCCGAGGTTTACCAGCTGATCAAGGATTGTGTGGAAAAGGTCAATGCTGATTTGAGTGTTGACACCCTTTTGGCCGGTTCGCAGGTGAGCCGCTTTTTGGTATTGCACAAGGAACTAGATGCTGACGACGGTGAGTTGACACGGACCAACAAAGTGCGCCGTGGCTTCATTGCTGAAAAGTACCATGTGCTGATTGATGCGCTGTACGGTGGCGAGACCACTCAGTTCATTGAAACCCAGGTCAAGTTCGAAGACGGCCGCACCGGCAGTGTCAGCGCCACGCTGCGCATTGAGGAAGCCAAGACTTTTGCGCCCGTTCAAGCCGCCGCCTGAAAGAAAAAATTCCATGGCAACGAAACAAATTGGCGACGTCATTCTGGATGTCAAAAATATCTCCCTGGCTTTTGGGGGTGTCAAAGCCCTGACCGACATCTCTTTTGATGTGCGGGAGCACGAGGTGCGGGCCATCATCGGACCCAATGGCGCCGGTAAAAGCTCCATGCTCAACTGCATCAATGGCGTTTACCGTCCGCAGCAGGGCGCCATCACTTTCCGGGGCCAAACCTTCAGTCACATGGACAGCTACCAGGTCGCCAGCATGGGCATTGGCCGCACCTTTCAGAATCTGGCGTTGTTCAAAGGCATGAGCGTGATTGACAACATCATGACTGGGCGCAACCTCAAGATCAAAAGCAATTTGTTCATGCAGGCTCTGCGCCTTGGCCCGGCCCAGCGTGAAGAAGAAATGCACCGCGAGTTTGTCGAGCACATCATCGACTTCCTTGAGATCCAGGCCTTTCGCAAAACCCCGGTGGGCCAGTTGCCTTATGGTCTGCAAAAACGCGTTGACCTGGGACGCGCGCTGGCGATGGAACCGCAATTGCTGCTGCTGGACGAGCCCATGGCCGGCATGAACGTGGAAGAAAAGCAGGATATGAGCCGTTTTGTGCTGGACGTAAACGAAGAGTTTGGCACCACTATCGTGCTGATTGAGCACGATATGGGCGTGGTGATGGACATCAGCGATCGCGTGGTGGTGCTGGACTACGGCAAAAAAATCGGTGACGGCACGCCCGATGAAGTGCGTAGCAATGAAGAGGTGATCAGTGCCTATTTGGGTACCAGCCACTGAGCATGGACCAACGCAAAACAAACCAACAGATGAAGCATATGCATACCACTGCGACAGAGTCAAAGATGCCTTGGAACCGGCTCTGCCGGGCCACCGGCATCACCCCCTTGAGGGGGCGGGCTGATGCACGAAGTGAGCAAGCAACAGGGGGGAGTCAATAGTTATGGCATTTTTCTTAGAGACATTGTTGGGTGGCCTGATGGCCGGCATGTTGTATTCGCTGGTGGCGTTGGGTTTTGTACTGATTTATAAGGCATCGGGCGTATTCAACTTCTCGCAAGGGGCCATGGTTCTGTTTGCTGCCCTGGCAATGGCGCGGTTTGCCGAGTGGATTCCCGTGTATCTGGGTATAGAGAGCCTGCTGGTCGCCAATTTGCTGGCTTTTGCAGCGGCGGGTTTAGTGATGTTTGCGGTGGCCTGGCTGATTGAGCGGCTCGTGCTGCGTCACTTGGTCAACCAGGAAGGTACTACTTTGCTGATGGCTACCTTGGGTATCGGTTATTTTCTGGATGGCATGGGTCAAACCTTGTTTGGCAGTGCCATTTACAAAATTGACATTGGCATGCCCAAAGAGCCGATCTTTGCTTTCACCAGTGTGTTTGAGGGCGGCCTGTTGATCAACAAAGAAGACTTGTACGCGGCACTGATTGCTGCTATTTTGGTCGGCCTGTTGACCCTGTTTTTCCAGAAAACAGTGACTGGCCGCGCCTTGCGAGCGGTAGCTGATGATCATCAGGCCGCACAAAGTATCGGCATTCCGCTGAACCGCATCTGGGTCATTGTCTGGTGTGTTGCCGGTGTGGTGGCCCTGGTGGCCGGCATGATTTGGGGCAGCAAGCTGGGCGTGCAGTTTTCATTGACCACCGTGGCGCTGCGGGCATTGCCAGTGGTGATTCTGGGCGGGCTGACCTCGGTGCCCGGCGCCATCATTGGTGGCCTGATCATTGGTGTGGGCGAAAAATTGTCGGAGGTGTTTTTGGGACCTTACGTGGGTGGCGGTATCGAGATCTGGTTTGCCTACGTATTGGCGCTTGGTTTTTTGATGTTTCGCCCGCAAGGCTTGTTTGGCGAGAAGATCATCGACCGCGTTTGAAGTTGTCTTTAACCGGATAGAAAAACACTATGTTTTACAGAGAAAACGGTCAGTTCAAGACCACGTACCGTGCTGACAGCCAGATTTTTCCGATCACGCAGGATCGCTGGGGTGTCTTGGCCTTGCTGGCTATTGCGACTGTCGCCGTTCCGTTGCTTGCCGATGAGTATCTGTTGCGGGCTATCTTTATCCCTTTTCTGATCCTGTCGTTGGCGGCATTGGGTGTCAATATTCTGGTCGGTTACTGCGGCCAGATTTCTCTGGGCTCCGGGGCATTCATGGCGGTTGGGGCTTATGCGGCGTACAACACCTATGTGCGTATTGAGGGCATGCCCTTGATTTTGGCGCTACTGTCTGGGGGCTTTTTTGCAACTTTGGTGGGTTTGTTTTTTGGTGTGCCCAGCCTTCGGGTGAAGGGCCTTTACCTGGCGGTGGCCACATTGGCGGCACAGTTTTTTTGCGACTGGGCTTTTTTGCGCATCGGATGGTTCACCAACAACAGTTCTTCAGGTTCGGTTGCGGTATCCAATCCCAGTGTATTGGGCTGGCCGATCGAGTCGCCGGTGAGCAAGTACCTGTTTTGCCTGGGTTTTTTGGTGGTGTTTGGCGTGCTGGCCAAAAACTTGGTTCGGGGGGCCATCGGCCGCGAGTGGATGGCGATTCGTGACATGGATGTGGCTGCAACGGTGATCGGTATTCGGCCCATGTACGCCAAGCTCAGCGCGTTCGCGGTCAGCTCCTTCATCGTCGGTGTGGCGGGTGCCCTCTGGGGCTTTTTGCACCTGGGGTCCTGGGAGCCGTCGGCGTTTTCGGTGGATCGGTCTTTTCAGTTGCTGTTCATGGTGATCATTGGCGGCATGGGCTCGATCATGGGCAGTTTCTTTGGCGCGGCCTTTATTGTGGTTTTGCCGATCGTGCTGAACCAGTTCTTGCCGGCCTTGGGCAGCCTCATCGGTGTTGAGATTTCAACGGCTGCTGTGGCTCATGCTGAAGTCATGATTTTTGGCGCATTGATTATTTGGTTTTTGATTGTGGAGCCGCATGGCCTGGCCAAGCTGTGGAGCATTGGCAAACAAAAAATGCGTTTGTGGCCGTTTCCGCATTGATTTCGGGTGTTGGGTATTTCGTTTGTAAACCAAAGGCACGGCTGTGCCCCATATTGAGGAGACTTTGATGAAATTTCGTAGCGTTGCCTTAGCCAGTTTGTTGGCCACGGTGGGTGTGGGTGCATTTGCCCAAGCCAAAGAGCAGTTTTTTCCGGTGTTGACGGGGCGTACCGGCCCGGTGGCACCCAACGCCACTCCATGGGCCAATGGCCACAACGACTACATGAAGCTGGTCAATTTGCGAGGCGGCATCAACGGCGTTAAAACCCTGGTGGAAGAGTGTGAAACCGCGTATGCCACCGACCGCGGCGTGGAATGCTACGAGCGACTCAAGGGCAAACACGGCGGTGCGACTGTATTCCAGCCACTGTCTACCGGCATCACCTTTGCATTGACCGAAAAAATTCCGGCTGACAAAATTCCGATGATCACCTCAGGTTATGGGCGCAGTGATTCAGCAGACGGCGGCGTGTTTAAGTGGAACTTCCCGCTGATTGGCCACTATTGGGTGGCGGGTGACACCTTGCTCCAGCACATTGGTAAAAAAGCCGGTGGCATGGACAAACTCAAGGGCAAAAAAATTGGAGTTGGGTACCACGACAGTCCGTTTGGCAAGGAACTCCTCCCCATCCTCCAGGAGCGCGCGGCCCAATACGGATTCACGCTTCAGTTACTTCCCATCGCAGCCCCTGGTGTTGAGCAAAAGGCCACTTGGCTGCAGGTGCGCCGCGATCAGCCAGATTACGTGATTCTGCAAACCTGGGGCGTGATGACAGCAACTGCCATCAAAGAGGCGCAAGCCGTAGGGTATGCCCGTGAAAAAATGTTTGGCACTTGGTGGTCGGGCGCAGAGCCGGACCTGAAGGATGTGGGTCAGGGCGCCAAAGGTTACAGCGCGGTGATGATGCAGCATGGCGCTGAGCCGCAGGCTGCTGTGGTGAAAGAGATTCTGGAGAAAGTGCACGCCAAAGGCCAGGGCACAGGCCCCAAGGAAGAAGTCGGTCAGGTGCTTTACATGCGAGGGGTAGTGGCCGGTCTGCTGGCCACAGAGGGTGTTCGCGCAGCCCAAGAGCGTTATGGCAAGGGCAAAGTCATGACGGGTGAGCAAGCCCGCTGGGGATATGAAAACCTGAATTTGACCCAGGCCAAACTCGACGCGCTGGGCTTTAAAGGGGTGATGCGGCCGGTATCGACGACCTGTATTGACCACATGGGCTCAGCTTGGGCACGTGTCCACACCTGGGACGGTGCCAAGTTCGTCTGGAGTTCCGACTGGCTTGAAGCCGATCAACAAGTCATCAAGCCACTGGTCAAGAATTCGGCCGATAAATACGCTGCTGAGAAAAAGCTGACCCGTCGGCCAGCGACTGACTGCCAGTCTTGACACCCCTTTAGTGTTCCTGTCATTGCTGGCTATGCCTGCAATGACAGCCCAATCAACAACCCTGCGTGCAGGGCTGTTGATTGGTGAAGGCAAGAAAATATGGAACCCAACAACATCGTTCTCAACGTCAACGGCATCGAGGTCATTTACAACCACGTCATCCTGGTGCTCAAGGGGGTGTCGCTGAATGTGCCACAAGGAAAGATCGTGGCCATTCTGGGTGGCAATGGTGCTGGCAAGACCACCACCTTGCGTGCCATATCCAACTTGCTGCGCGGCGAACGGGGGGAAGTCACCAAGGGCTCCATTGAGTTGCGCGGTGAACGCATTGAAAACCTGTCCCCCGCTGACCTGGTACAGCGTGGTGTGGTGCAGGTGATGGAGGGGCGACATTGTTTCGCCCACCTGACGATCGAAGAAAACCTGCTGACGGGCAGTTACACCCGCAAGGACAAGGGAGAAATTGCGGCCAACCTGGACAAGGTTTACACCTATTTCCCGCGCCTGAAAACCCGCCGTACCAGTCAGGCGGCCTACACCTCGGGCGGTGAACAGCAAATGTGCGCCATTGGCCGGGCACTCATGACCAATCCCAGCATGGTTTTGCTGGATGAGCCGTCCATGGGCCTGGCACCCCAAATTGTGGAAGAGGTGTTCGAGATTGTGAAAGACCTCAACACACGCGAGAAAGTCACTTTTTTGCTGGCCGAGCAAAACACCAATATGGCCCTCAAGTACGCCGACTATGGCTACATCATGGAAAGTGGCCGCGTGGTGATGGACGGTGTGGCCAAAGACTTGGCGAACAACGAAGACGTGAAAGAGTTTTACCTTGGCATGGGAGGTGGCGAGCGCAAGAGTTTCAAGGATGTCAAGAGCTACAAGCGCCGTAAACGCTGGCTTGCGTAGCACACCCCCCGGCTTGCCCACTTCGTGTGGCCGCTCTCCCCCTTGCAGGGGGCAACACCTGCGGCCCGGCAAAGCCGGTTCCGCGGTGTTCCTGGCAGATACCACCTGAGCGTTGATCGAAATGAGGAGACATAAACGATGACTGATTTTTTTGACGCGATGGAAGCGCGTGACGCGGCTGAACGCGAAGCTGCATTGTTGACTGCCTTGCCGTTGCAGGTCGCCCATGCCAAATTGGCTTCACCCGCGTTTGCCGAGATTCTCAAGGATGTCAACCCGGCCGAGGTGACCCATCGTGCTGCCTTGGCCAAGTTGCCGGTGATTCGCAAGCACGAATTGCTGGAACTGCAACTCAGCAGTCGCAGTCGCGGCGGCAGTGTCTTTGGCGGCTTTAGCACCGCGGGTTTTGGCTCAAGCATGCTGCGTGTTTTTGCCAGCCCCGGCCCGATTTATGAACCCGAGGGCACGGCGCGGGATTACTGGCGCATGGCGCGGGCGATTTATGCCGCAGGTTTTCGTGCCGGTGACCTGATTCACAACAGCTTCAGTTATCACTTTGTGCCGGCGGGCTCGATGATGGAGACCGGTGCCCATGCTTTGGGATGCACCGTGTTTCCGGGGGGCACGGGTCAGACCGAACAGCAGGTGCAGGCCATGGCGGAACTCAAGCCGGCGGGCTACATCGGCACCCCGAGTTTTCTGAAAATCATTCTTGAGAAAGCGGCCGAGTTGGGTGTGGCACTGCCCAGCGTGACCAAGGCCATGTTTGGTGGCGAGGCTTTTCCACCCAGCTTGCGCGACTGGTTTTTGGCACAGGGTGTGGCAGGCTACCAATGCTATGCGACGGCGGACGTGGGCTCCATTGCCTTTGAAACCGCGGCGCGCGAGGGCCTGGTGGTCGACGAAGGTGTGCTGCTTGAAATTGTGCGCCCCGGCACCGGTGACCCGGTGGCCGACGGCGAGGTCGGTGAAGTGGTGGTGACCTCGCTGAACCTCACCTACCCGCTGATTCGGTTTGGCACGGGTGACTTGTCTGCTGTGCTCCCTGGCTGCTGCCCCACGGGGCGCACCAACACCCGTATCAAGGGCTGGATGGGTCGTGCTGACCAGACCACAAAAATCCGTGGCATGTTTGTGCACCCGGGTCAGGTGGACACCATCGTCAAGCGTTTTCCTGAGGTGACCCGAGCCCGGCTGGTGGTCACCGGCGAAATGGCCAACGACGCCATGACGCTCAAGGTGGAGACGGCCTGCAGTGGCCCGGACGGTCTGGCCGGCAAGTTGGTAGATGCCATTCGTGACGTGACCAAGCTGCGCGGCCAGGTCGAGGTGGTGTTGCCCGGCTCACTGCCCAACGATGGCAAAGTGATTGAGGACGCGCGCAGCTATCAATAGTTACTTGCTCCTTTTTAAAGAGCTACTGGCGCTTGTGCAATAAGGGCTAGGGGTCAATTTGTTACACGCCCCAGGTGATGGCGGCATCGGCCTTCTGGCACTGGCGAATCATGTCCATGAAGGGCAGCGTGCGCTGCCGCAGACCGATGGCGTCAAAACGCGGCAAGGGCAAGTTCTGTGCTTGGGCCTGAGCGATGGCTTCGCGTCGCGATGATTCCTCGTGGGTGATCGCCGCTTCCAGCGCAGCCAACGCTTGCGGCATCTGTTCGGGCAACAAAATGCCCTGGGTGCTGGGCTCTGCGGCACTGTGTTTGCCCAGAATACCCAGAACGTGCTGGCCGTTGGGCTGCAACATAATCACATCCCCGGCGACTTTGGATTTGAATTTATAAAGCATGTGGATGACTTTCTGGCGGTTTTTCAATGAAGTGATGGGTGGGTTGACCCATGCTACACCCCGGGTCCTGCGCTGGGTGGGTGTTTTGGCCCTGGGCACGATGCTTGTCGGGTGTGCGGACACCCGCTACTACTGGCAGTCGCTCAGTGGCCACGTCAAGCTGATGGCGGCCGCGCGCCCCGTTGACGACTGGCTGACGGACCAGACCGCTCCCCCGACCTTGAAACAACGCCTGGAATTGGCGCGCCACCTGCGTCAATTTGCAGTCGCTGAGTTGAAGTTGCCAGACAACGCCAGCTACCAGCGTTTTGCGGACCTGCAACGCCGCTTTGTGGTGTGGAACGTGGTCGCCGCACCCGCAGACTCATTGGCGTTGAAAACCTGGTGCTTCCCGGTGGCCGGCTGTGTCGGTTACCGCGGGTATTTTGATGAGGCCGATGCACAGGCCATGGCAGCAAGTCTGCGCGCCGAGGGCTGGGAGGTGAGTGTCTATGGTGTGCCAGCGTATTCCACATTGGGTTGGATGAATTGGGCGGGGGGTGACCCCTTGCTCAACACTTTTGTGAGCTACCCCGATGGCGAACTGGCCCGCCTGATGTTTCATGAGCTGGCGCATCAGGTGCTTTATGTGGCCGATGACACGGCGTTCAATGAGTCTTTTGCCACCGCGGTGGAGAGGCTGGGCGGCGAGCTGTGGCTGGCGCATCAGGCCACGCCTGCGGCGCAGCGGGCTTACCGTGATCTGGATCAGCGGCGTCAGCAGTTTCGGGAATTGACCCGTGCAACGCGCCGGGAGCTGGCGCAGATATATATGAAAAATAGCCCTCTGGCCCATACCAGTTCTGCGCAGTTAGCTATCAAAGTAGAAGCAATGCGGGAGTTTAGGGCACGCTACGCGGCACTCAAGCAAAGTTGGGGTGGCTACAGTGGCTATGACCCCTGGGTAGCACAGGCCAACAATGCCGCCTTTGGTGCGCAGGCTGCTTACGACGAACTGGTGCCCGGATTCCTGGCGCTGTTTGAGCGCGAGGGGCGCGACTGGCCGCGGTTTTATGATGCAGTCCGACAATTGTCACAACGCCCGGCGCATGAGCGCAGCGGACTTCTCAAACAATGGGCACTGGAGCAACACCTTGGCTGATTTACATATTGTTCGCGAACACACCCTGGGCTTGCCCAAAGCTCGCAAAATCGCATTTCAATGGGCCGAGCAGGCCGAGACCGAATTTGGCATGGAGTGCATTTACGAAGAGGGCGACGGCGCTGACGAGGTGGTGTTTTCACGCGCCGGCATCAAGGGCACGTTGCATGTGAGCGCGACCCAGTTTGAGTTGCGGGCTCATCTGGGTTTCTTGGTGGGCGCCTTCAAGGCGACGATTGAAGCCGAGATTGTGAAAAACCTCGACACCCTGCTGGCACCCAAGCCAAAAAGAGTGAAGAAAAGCTGATCAGCTCAACGATTCGATCAGATCGACATATTGCTGCATGGCGTCGGCGGAGGTGGTGCCTTTGAGGGCGTTCCAGGCGTCCCATTTGGCCCGACCGACCATATCGGTGAAACCGGGTTTTTTCTCGGCGTTGTCACCCACGCTGCCTTGTTTGTACAAAGCATAGAGTTTGAGCAGGGTCATGTTATCGGGGCGCTCACTCAGGTTTTTCGAGTTGGCAACAGCGGCTTCAAATTGGTTTTTCAGGTCTGACATGGTGTGGGCTCCGAACGAGGGTGTGAATGAAGGGATCAGGGTAAAACCAGGCTATCTTACGGGGCGTTTTGCCGCCAAAATAGAGTTCAATCCCAAATACGAAGACGCGAGCAATGACGCTATGGTGACACCCACCCCACCCCCTTTCACCGTTGAGCGCATGAGCAAGGTCGACACCGCCTGGCTGCGCATGGACAGCCCGAGCAATCTGATGATGATCATGGGGGTGTGGATCATCCGGCCCGGCATCACTTACGCGGCAGCGCGCGATCGCATTGCCGAGCGCTTGCTCAAATACCCGCGGTTTACGCAGCGTGTACAGATGGATGCCACGGGTGCCAACTGGGTCACCGACACTGACTTCAAGATTTCCCGGCATGTGAAGATCGAGAAATTACCGGCTTTGGCTAGAAAGCAGCCCCGAGTCGCTTTGCAGACCCGCTTGGGCGAACTGGCCATGCAGCCGCTGGACATGCGCTACCCGCTGTGGGACTTCAGGTTGGTTGAAAACTATGATGGTGGCTCGGCCCTGCTGGTGCGTATTCACCATTGCATTGCCGATGGATTGGCGCTGATTTATGTGATTCAGTCCATTGTGGATGGCGGCGCCGAGCCGCCCAAGCGATCCCCCAAACCTGAGGCTCCCCATGGCTGGGAGGCGGCTGAGGATTGGATGTCGCACGCCTTGATTGAGCCGTTGACGGTGGCGGCAGTCAAAGCGCTGGGGGTGGCGGGTGAGGGTGCAGCCCAGGCCTTTGGCGCCATGGGTGACCCGCGTAACGTGCTGGAGAAGTGGCTGACGCAGGGCATGCATAAGGGCAAATCGAGCTCTTCAGAGCTGGCGCGCATGACTTACCAGGTGATGCGTGACGGTGCGGCCCTGGCGCTGATGGCCGACGACTCGCCGACCCGCCTCAAAGGCACGCCGGGGCAAACCAAGCGGGTGGCCTGGTGCGAGCCGATTGCGTTGGACGAGGTGCGGGCGGTGGGCAAAGCGTTGCACTGCTCGATCAACGACGTTTTGCTGGCCTGTGTGGCGGGTGCCATTGGCCAGTACCTGAAAAACCAGGGTGACTCGGTGGCGGGTAAAGAAATCCGTGCCATGGTGCCGGTCAATCTGCGTCCGATGGAGCACGCCTACAAGCTGGGCAATAAATTTGGCTTGGCACCGGTAGTGTTGCCCGTCGGCATGGACAACCCCATTGCACGGGTGTTGGAGGTGCGCCGCCGCATGAGCGAACTCAAGGGCAGCATGCAACCGCTGCTGGCATTTGGGTTGCTGGCCGTGGCGGGTGTGCTGGTCAAGCCGGTGCAAGATGCCATGCTGAACCTGTTTTCCAAAAAAACGACCGCCGTGATGACCAATGTGCCCGGGCCGCGTGACAAGCTGCAGTTTTGTGGCGCCACACTGGAGCAAACGCTGTTTTGGGTACCGCAGTCGGGCACGGTGGGTCTCGGGGTGTCGATCTTGAGTTACGCCGGTGGCGTGCAGTTTGGCATCATCAGCGACACCACCCTGTGTCCGGACCCACAGGCCATCATTGACCAGTTTGCCCCTGAATTTGACAAGCTCAGCCTGTTGACGCTGATGCTGCCCTGGGGGCACTGACCCGCATTAGTCAGCCAACTCGGCTTTGGCCAACTCGACGTCCAGCCGTTCCATGGCATCGATCGGTTTGGCTTGGGCGGCCAGTTCGACCAGCCGGTTGGCTTCCTGGGTCATGTGGTCGCCGCCGAGCATCAACATGGCGTGGGCGTACTCCACCATACCCACTGCTGATTCCATATTGAGCTTGAGCGCCTGGGTGAACAGATTCAAGCCAATGTCCTTGTTGGCGCCGTAGGCCATGGCCCCAATCAGGGAGCCCACCTTGTCGATCACCTCGGCGTGAAAACTGCCCAGTGCAATATGGGCGTCGGGGTGCTTGGGTTGGTGCCGAATGACGTGCTCCAGGTCAGTTTTGACCTTGGTTCCCAGCCCCTGTGCCAGTGCCTTGGCCACGCTGATGCCCTGGCTGTAACGCCCGAGCGCATAGGCCCGCCAGTAGCGCGCATTGAGGTTGCCCGGGTCTTTCTCGATTTGTTGTTCGGCGCGTTCGGCGACTTCCTGGAACAAGCTCAGGCGCTGCTCTTCCTGCTTTTCGAGGTAGGTGGCATACACGCAAACGGCCTTGTTGACCACGTTCAGGCCCGAAAGCCCCAAGCTTTGTCCCAAGGTGACGGCTTTGTGAAACTCACCATTATGAAAATGCGCCCAGGCCTGCAGTAATGCGGTGTCTGTGGGAAGGGGTTCCAGGTCACCGGCGTGCAGTCTGGTCCATTTCTTTTTGACACTGGTCGCATCAAAGTTGTAGTCGCCGGCGTAGGGGAAGGCGGTCCATCTGGACATGTCGGTCTCCTTGAACCTGATTTCTAATTGCTAATCCTTATTGTAGGCATCTGACAATTTGACCAGATGGGCTCTCTGGCCGACCTCCAGATACGGCGCCATCAGGTTCAGGACATGCTGCGCGCCACGCAGCAAAGCGGCTTGGGCATTGTTGACTTCCAGCGCGTTGCGGGGATCGCGCACGTATTCAAAACTCAGCCAATAGGTGAGGACCACCACCATGCTGGTGGCCGTGGCTTCGATCTCGCGCGCGTTCATTTGCAGGGCGCCGCCCCGGCGCATGCCGTCCAGCAGCGCCTTGATGGCCCGGGTCTTGTTTTTCAGGATCAGCTGAAAATGGGTTTCAAGCCGTCGGTTTTTGCTTAGCAGGTCGTTGAGGTCACGGTACAAAAACCGGTACTGCCAGATCAGCTCGAACAGGGTGTGCATGAAAAACCAGGCATCTTCCACGTTGCGCACATCATCGCCAGCGTTGAGCAGGTCGTTCAAGGCGCGTTCAAACCGGTCAAACAAGGCGTTGATGAGTTCGTCTTTGGCTGGGTAGTGGTAATAAAGGTTGCCGGGGCTGATGTTGAGTTCAGCCGAGATCAGCGTGGTGGAGACGTTGGGTTCGCCAAAGCGGTTGAACAGGGCCAGCGTCACTTCCAGAATACGCTCCGCGGTGCGTCTGGGCGCCTTTTTCACCATGTGGGGTGTCCCTTGGCTTGGGTTGTGGCCACCACCTGGGTCAAGTTGTCCATCAAGTTTTGCAGCTTGGTCAGGGCCTGCCCAACGCGCGCCGATGTTTTACGGGGGCCACACAAAGACCGCTGCTCATCGTCGAGCATGGCGTGGTTCAGGGTGATGCCGTGGTAGCCCAGCTTGGCCGCCAGATGAGTCTGACGTG
>JAIFMR010000086.1 GCA_020048255.1 Rhodoferax sp.
CCGGGATCTGCTGGGCTATTCAGAGGAAGAACTGTTGCGTATGCGTTTGGCGGATCTGAACCCGCGGGCCACGCCGGAGCAATTCGTGGAAAGTCTCAAGCCCTTACTGGACGGTAGTCAGAGCACGGTGAACATGCGCACCATCCGTCGCCACAAGGATGGGCGCATCCTTCAGGTGGATGTGTCGATCCAGCTCGTGCAACCTGACCATCAGCGCGCGCATTTCGTGAGCATTGCCCGCGATGTCACAGACAAGATTCAGGCAGAAGCTGAGCAGCGAATAGCTGCAACCGCCTTTCAGGCGCAAGAAGGCATGATGATTGCCGATGCGGACCATCTGATTCTGCGGGTGAATCAGGCTTTCACCGACATCACCGGTTATGCCCAAGAGGAAATCGTCGGGCAAACGCTCAAGCTGCTTGACTCGGGCCGCCATGACGAATCATTTTTCCGGCAGATACAGCAGGATCTGCGCGCACAAGGCGCGTGGGCTGGCGAGATGTGGTGTCGTCGTAAAAGCGGTGAAATCTATCCTGAGTGGCACACCATTCGGGTGGTCCAGGACAGCACCGGTGTGGCGACCCATCTGGTTCATACGCACACCGACATTACTCAGCGCAAACAAGCCGAGGCCGAGATTTTTCAGCTGGCCTTCTACGACACACTGACCCAATTGCCCAACCGACGTTTGTTGATGGAGCGGCTGAGTCGCCAGATCGACAATAGCGTCGATGACCCATGTCATGGCGCGCTGATATTTTTGGATCTTGATAACTTCAAGAACCTCAATGACACGCAAGGCCATGAGATGGGAGACCAGTTGCTCGTGGAAGTGGCTCGTCGCCTGCAGTCATCGGTGCGACAGGGTGATACTGTGGCGCGGTTCGGTGGAGACGACTATGCGGTGATGCTGGAAGGGGTAAACCAGGGTGAAGCGGTCAAGAGCCAGGTCGAGGCGGTGGCCCTGAAAATCCAGGAGGCACTGAGTCAGCCCTTTGAGTTGGCTTTTGTGAATCGGGAGCAGCTGCCAAGCACCCTGATGTACCGCGTGACCTCGAGCCTGGGCATTGTGATGTACAGCGGGCGTGACAATGCGGTGGATGAGTTGCTGAAGCGGGCCGATATGGCCATGTACCAAGCCAAGTCAGCGGGACGCAACACCATTCGATTTTTCGATCCGCAAATGCAGGCCATGTTGCTTGCACGCACGGCGCTGGAAGCGAGCATGCACTTGGCCTTGCAGAACCAGGAATTCTTGCTCTACTACCAACCGCAGGTCAATGAACAGGGCGCGTTGATGGGGGTTGAAGCGCTGTTGCGCTGGAAACATCCGGTTCGCGGCATGGTGTCGCCAGCGGAATTCATCCCTCTGGCGGAGGAGTCCGGTCTGATCCTGCCGCTCGGGCGTTGGGTGTTGGAAGAGGCTTGCCGTCAACTGGTGATCTGGCAAGCCGATCCGTCGCGCAGTCAACTCACTGTGGCCGTCAATGTCAGTGCCCGCCAATTCAGGCAGCAGGATTTCGTCAATCAGGTGCTCGAGGTGCTCAATGCGTCCGGGGCACAACCGAGGCGGCTCAAATTGGAGTTGACCGAAAGCATGTTGGTCGACGACATCGAGGACATCATCGAAAAAATGGCCTTGCTTCGCCGCAGTGGGGTGAGTTTTTCGCTGGATGATTTCGGCACAGGATATTCCTCGCTGTCGTATCTCAAGCGCTTGCCGCTGGACCAGCTCAAGATTGATGCGTCTTTTGTGCGTGACTTACTGGTCGACAAGGCAGACGCTGCCATTGTCAGGACGATTGTGGTCCTGGGTCAGAGTCTGGGTGTGTCGGTGATCGCTGAGGGCGTAGAGACCGAGGCTCAGCGTGACTTTCTGATGCAAAACGGCTGTTCGAACTACCAGGGCTATTTGTTTGGCCGGCCTGCTCCGGCCGACGCCCTTAAAAAGTGACCATCGATTTGGCGAGATCCGGGTCAAAGTATTTGCGCATGATCTGTAGCAGGGTGCCATCCTTTCGCATGCCATCGATGATGGCGCGCCATTTTTGCAGTTCAACCTCTGGCAGTGACTTTTTGGACATGATGAGCCCGTGCAGAATCGGCGGATCACCAGACTCCATGATGCGCGTCAGGTTGTTGAGCTCGCGGCTTTGCACCTGCGAGTAATTGAAGGGCTCAATGATCATGCCCTGTATGCGGTTGAGCCGCATCATGTTGAGTAATTGTTCGTGATCAGGTACCTCGGTCATGCGCCGCTGAGCTGTCAACCGATCGACCATGTCATTGAGGTTTTTGCTGTAGCGAAAACTGCGCACAGCGCCAATTTGTAGTCTGGGATTTTTCTCGAATTCCGCCAGGCTGGTGGTGCCGGCATCCTCTCGAACCATGAAGTAGTACTTGTTGTACAGGTACCAGGCAAAACTCGCATATTTGTCGCGTGCTTCGTTGGTGATGCCCGACATGCTGAAGTCGAGCTGACCCGATTCGATCCAAAGCCAGATTCTGGACCGCGGCATCAGGCTCACTTCAAACTTGCAGCCGCTGCGCTTGATCATCTCGATGGCAACATCCCTGTCAATGCCCTGATCCGTGGCCTTGGCATAGAGCATGCCGTGGTCATGGTAGGCCAGCGTGAAGGTGCGCGAACAGGTTGGCAGATCTGCTGCCAGAGTCGTCGTGCCATGCAAGATGAGGGCACCGAGAACGACTGCACTGCCAAGCCAGCGGGACAGGAGGAGAGTGGACTTCTTCATCAGCGATTTCTTGGGAAAAAGGGCGCGGTGTTGGAACTGAGTGAACACCTCAGGTGAGGGCTATCGTAATAGAACAGCCCGTCGCTAAGGTATATTTCGTCGAAAAAGGTCAGTTTCTATCTTGGAGATGTTGATGAAGTCACTTTTCAATCCGGCCATTGCTCTGATGGGGCGTTTGCACTTCGGCATGAAATTCGCAGTTTCGGGCCTGGTGGTGTTTGCCTTGCTTCTGTATGTGGGGTCCGTGCAGATCAGTGTCTTGAGCAAGCGAACCGCGAGCTTGCAGTCAGAACGTGCTGCCGTGGTGTTGATGGCCCGTCTGGTCGAATGGAACAAGGTCCTGATTGAAAGCCGCCGGATTGCCATCACCGCTGCGCCAGGTGATGAAGGGGTGCGGCAGCGCTTCAAGCAACAAGCTGCGGTAATTGATAAAAAGCTGGCTGAAATCGAAGCGGAAGTGAATCAGATCAAACCGCTTTTTGACATGACCACAGAGGTCAAGGGTATGCGCGACGGCTGGTTGGAACTGCAGAAAAAAGTAGAGGCCTTGCCGCTGGATGGTGAGTTCGCGCAAAAAGCCTTTGCGGCGCATGCCCCAGAGTATGGGCGCCTTTATGCCTTCATGCGTGAGATGGGGGACCGCTCGGGAATGGCCCTGGAGTCGGAGCTGGATCTGTTCTACCTGGGCTACCCGCTGACCAACAACACGCCATCCACGGCCGGTATTGCCGTTCGCATTGCAGCCTACAGCACCTTGAACATTGGACGAGGTGCGATCACCCCCAAAGACAAAGTGTTCTATGAGGTGACCGAAGCACGGCTGAACGACACCTTTGGCAATGTGGAAAACATGCTGTCGCAGTCGATGAAGGTCAATCCTGAGGTTGAAAAGCAGCTTAGCAAGAGCTTCACGGATCTCAAGGCCAGTTCCAAAGAGTATCTGGCCTTTGTCCGCAAAAATTTCACGACCAGTGATGCCATTGCGGTGACCTCCGAGCAGGCGGGTCAGGCCGCTGCTGCCACCATTGACTCCGCCTGGGCCTTGGTTGAACGCAATCGGTCCTTGTTGGAGGATTTGCTGAACCAGCGCCTTGCGAGTGCCTCGACGGAGCGCACTGTCATTACCTTGCTTTTGACGCTCGGCATCCTGGTGTCGCTGTATTTGTATATCGGGATGTATCTGGGTATCAAACAAGGCATGGAAGGTGCCACCGTGGCCGTGCGTGCCATTGCGGCCGGCGACCTGAACGATGCAGCAATGGTCGACAGCCAGGATGAATTTTCTGAGTTGATGCAAGATTTGCAACGCGCCAGACAGTCTTTGATCACCATGATCAGCGCCGTTCGGCAAAATGCCGAAGGTGTGGCCACCGCCAGTGCGGAAATTGCCCAGGGCAATCAGGACTTGTCGTCCCGCACCGAAAACCAGGCCAGCGCCTTGCAGGAAACGGCCGCCTCCATGGGAGAGTTGGGTTCAACGGTCAGCCAGAATGCCGACAGCGCTCGCCAAGCCAACCAATTGGCCCAAAGCGCCAGCACCATCGCGACCAAGGGTGGCGATGTTGTCGCCAAAGTCGTTGACACCATGAAGGGCATCAACGACTCTTCGCGCAAGATTTCCGACATCATCAGCGTGATCGATGGCATCGCTTTCCAAACCAACATTCTGGCGCTTAATGCGGCGGTCGAGGCGGCCCGGGCTGGTGAGCAGGGCCGCGGCTTTGCGGTGGTGGCGTCTGAAGTGCGCAGTCTGGCCGGCCGCAGTGCAGATGCAGCCAAGGAGATCAAGTTGCTGATCAACGCCAGCGTCGAGCGGGTTGAGCAGGGAACCGCCCTGGTTGACGAGGCCGGTGGAACGATGACCGAGGTGGTGACTGCCATCCGGCGTGTGACTGACATCATGGGAGAGATCAGTTCTGCCAGTGGCGAGCAAAGTGCTGGCGTGGCACAGGTGGGCAATGCGATTGCGCAGATGGATCAGGCGACCCAACAAAACGCTGCCTTGGTCGAGGAAATGGCCGCAGCTGCTGCCAGTCTGAAAAATCAGGCGCAGGACCTGGTGCAGGTCGTGGCCGTCTTCAAGCTGGATGTCGATCATTCCAGGCCCATGGTGAGATCCCAGGCCCCAACGGCAAAACCTTTCAAAGCTGCTGCGCCGCGCTCCTTGCCCGCTGCCAAGGTCCTACCCAAGGCCGCACCCAAGCCCGCCGCAGCGCCTGCTCCCGTTGCCAAAAAGCCTGCGCAATTGCCTACGCCATCAGCCCCCGCGAAGTCAACTCCCGCCGGCGGTGATGACGACTGGGAAACCTTTTAAGTCAGCGAGCCGCTTTTGCCATCCCGCTGCGGGTGGCACCGTTTTTCCAGCCCGTAAAATCACGCTCTGGCATGCAGACGCATGCATTCATCAATCTTTGGCTCAAGCGTGGCCCGGTGCAAAACCCTATGTTGACCTTTCAGCAAATCATTTTGAAACTGCAGTCTTACTGGGACGCTCAGGGCTGCGCATTGCTGCAGCCTTATGACATGGAAGTCGGCGCAGGGACGTCGCACACCGCTACATTTTTAAGAGCATTGGGGCCGGAGCCCTGGAAAGCGGCTTATGTGCAGCCCAGCCGCCGACCGAAAGACGGCCGGTACGGCGAGAACCCCAACCGTTTGCAGCATTACTACCAGTACCAGGTGGTCTTGAAGCCGGCACCCAGCAACATTCTGGAGTTGTACCTGGGCAGTCTGGAGGCGCTGGGTTTTGATTTGAAGAAAAATGACATTCGTTTTGTGGAAGACGACTGGGAGAACCCCACGTTGGGCGCCTGGGGTTTGGGTTGGGAAGTCTGGCTCAACGGCATGGAGGTGACCCAGTTCACTTACTTCCAGCAGGTCGGGGGTATTGATTGCAAGCCTATCACTGGCGAGATCACCTATGGACTGGAACGCCTGGCCATGTATTTGCAGGGCGTTGACAACGTCTACAACCTGACCTGGACCACGGCTGCGGATGGTCGCACGCTGACCTATGGGGACGTGTACAAACAAAACGAGGTCGAGCAGTCCACTTACAACTTCGAGCACAGCGATGCCGACTTTTTGTTCACGGCCTTCACGGCCCATGAAAAGCAGGCCAAACACCTGATGGAAGTGCAGCTGGCTTTGCCGGCTTACGAGCAGGTGTTGAAATGCGCGCACAGTTTCAATCTGCTCGATGCCCGAGGCGCCATCAGCGTGACTGAACGTGCCGCCTACATAGGCCGCATTCGCAACCTGGCGCGTGGTGTCGCGCAAAGCTACTATGAGTCCAGAGAACGCTTGGGCTTCCCGATGGCGCCCCGCGAGTGGGTCGAACAGATGGCTGCCAAGACCTCAACCAAGTAGATGACCATGACCTACCAAAACCTTCTTGTTGAATTGTTTGTTGAAGAACTGCCCCCCAAGGCGCTGAAAAAATTGGGCGAGGCCTTTGCCAACGGGCTGGCCAGCCAATTGCGTGCCCAGGGCCTGACATCTGCCGACTCGGTGGTGACGCCTTTTGCCTCCCCGCGCCGTCTGGCAGCCCACATCACCCATGTGGCAGCCAAAGCGGCTGACAAGGCGGTGCAGCAAAAACTGATGCCCGTGAGTGTCGGTCTGGACGCCAACGGGCTGGCTACACCGGCGTTGTTGAAAAAGTTGCAAGTCCTGGGTGCCGACGTGTCCGACCCGGTGTTTGCTGTTGCCGCTTTGCGCAAGGCGCCGGACGGCAAGGCTGAGGCGCTGTTTTTTGAGAGCCTGGTCAATGGGGCGACGCTGGACGTGGGCTTGCAGCAGGCGCTGCAAGTGGCGCTGGCCCAGCTGCCGATTCCTAAAGTGATGAGTTACCAGCTGGAGACCGATTGCGAGCTGCCGGGGTGGAGCAGCGTGAACTTTGTGCGCCCGGCGCATGGTCTGGTGGCGTTGCACGGTAGCACCGTGGTGCCGGTCAAGGTGCTGGGGCTGACATCGGGCCGCAGCACACAGGGTCACCGCTTCGAAGCGCTGAAGTCACCCGTGGTGCTGGCGGATGCAGATTGTTACGCGCAAACCTTGCTGGATGACGGTGCGGTGATCGCCAGCTTCAGCAACCGGCGTTTTGCCATCGTGCAGCAGCTCGCGCAAGCCGCTGAGCGCTTGGGTCCGGGTTACGAGGTGCTCATGGACGAGGCCTTGCTCGATGAGGTGACGGCACTGGTGGAGCGGCCCAATGTGCTGACCTGTGCGTTTGAAGACCAGTTTCTGGAAGTGCCGCAAGAGTGCCTGATTCTCACCATGAAGGCCAACCAGAAGTACTTCCCGATGGTGGACAGCCACGGCAAGTTGACGGCCAAGTTCCTGGTGGTCAGCAACATCAGCCCGGCCGATGCCAGCGCCGTGGTGGGTGGCAACGAACGGGTGGTGCGTCCGCGCCTGAGCGACGCCAAGTTTTTCTTTGACCAGGACCGCAAAAAGTCGCTTGAATCGCGTGTGGCGGGGTTGGACAAGGTGGTGTACCACAACAAACTCGGTACCCAGGGCGAGCGCACACAACGGGTGCGGGTCATTGCCAAGGCCATTGCGAGCCAACTGGGTAATGTGGCTCTGGTGGCCCAAGCCGATCAAGCCGCGCAACTGGCCAAAACCGACCTGTTGACGGACATGGTGGGTGAGTTTCCTGAGTTGCAGGGCATCATGGGCGGCTATTACGCGCGCCACGATGGCCTGAGCGAAGACGTGGCGCAGGCCATTGAAGATCATTACAAACCGCGTTTCGCCGGTGATACTTTGCCGCGCAATGCCACTGGTTTTGTGGTGGCTCTGGCGGACAAGCTCGAAACCCTGGTGGGGATGTTTGGTATTGGCAACCTGCCCACGGGGGACAAGGACCCGTTTGCCCTGCGCCGCCACGCCTTGGGCATGATCCGCATGCTGATTGAAAAGGACTTGCCGCTGGAACTGCACGCGACCGTGATGGGCGCCTTGCCAGCCTTTGGTGACAAGATCACCGACGCCAGCGCGGCCTTGGTCGACTTTGTTTATGACCGCCTGGCTGGTTCCCTGCGCGAGCAAGGTTTCAGCACGCTGGAGGTGGACGCAGTGTTGGCCCTGCGCCCGCAACGCTTGGGTGATGTGCCCAAGCGACTGGCAGCGGTGCGTGCCTTTGCTGCCTTGCCGGAAGCACCCGCACTGGCTGCCGCCAACAAACGCATCAGCAACATTCTTAAAAAGGCCGATGGAGCGGCGATCGCAGATGCACATGTCAGTGAATTGCTGCTCCAGGAAGATGCTGAAATCGCCTTGTATGCCGCCATGAAGAACATCACCCCGCGCGCCCGGGCACAGTTTGAGGCGGGTGACTACGCCGCTTCTCTGCAAACACTGGCTGCGCTGCGCTCTCCGGTCGACGCCTTCTTTGAGGGCGTGATGGTCAATGCCGATGCGATGGACTTGCGCCTGAACCGTTTGGGTTTGCTCAAAACCCTGTTTGACGCCATGAACCGCGTGGCCGACCTGTCCCGGCTGGCAGCCTGATTTAGAAAGGCCTGTCATGACCCCCTTCAAATTGGTGATCCTGGATCGCGACGGAACCATCAACCACGACAGCGCCGAATTCATCAAGTCGGCCGACGAGTGGATACCCCTGCCCGGCGCACTTGAAGCCATTGCGCGATTGAACCATGCAGGTTGGCACGTGGTGGTGGCGTCCAATCAGTCAGGCTTGGGCCGGGGGCTTTTTGAGGTGTCTGATCTGAACGACATTCACGCCAAGATGCATGAGCAACTGGGGGCTATTGGGGGGCGTATCGATGCAGTTTTTTATTGCCCACACACGCCTGATGACGCTTGTACCTGCCGCAAGCCGGCTGCGGGCTTGTTCGAACAAATTTCAGACCGTTATGGCATGGGGCTGAAAAACGTGCCGGCGGTAGGTGACTCGGCGCGCGATCTGGTCGCTGCTGTGGCCCTGGGCTGCGAGCCGCATCTGGTGCTGACAGGCAAGGGTCAGTCCTACAAGGGGCGTGCTTTGCCAGACACCTTCCCGGCGAACACGCGAATCCATGCCGACTTGGGTGCTTTTGCCGACTATTGGCTCACCCGTGAGCCTGTGGCGGCTTGAAGCGCCTGCCACGCCAAAGCATTTGTGATGTCATTGCTTCGGTCGGTTTTGCACTTGCTCTGGATGGCCATCACGGTGATTCCGTGGGCCGTGGTTTTGCTGCTGGTATCTATGGTGGCGCCGCGCACCACGGTGTGGTGGGTGGCAGTGAGCTGGTTTCGCGTGGTGATGTGGGGCACGCGGGTGATTTTGGGCGTACGCATGGAAGTGCAGGGCATGGACAACCTGCCGCTGGGCCGAGCCAGCGCGGCGGTGTTGTTGTCCAAACACCAGTCCACGCTGGAGACCCTCTGGTTGCCCACCCTGATGACGCATCCACTGGCATTTGTCTTCAAGCGCGAGTTGTTGAAGATTCCGTTTTTTGGCTGGTCCATGGCACGTCTGGACATGATCCATATCGACCGCGAATCACGTGCTGCGGCCATGAAGCATGTGATTGAACAGGGCTGCCGGTTGCTGTCGCACGGGACCTGGGTCATCATGTTTCCGGAAGGCACCCGCATGCCGCGTGGCGATGTGGGCACGTACCAGACCGCAGGCACCCGTTTGGCAGTCGAGAGTGGCGCGCCGGTGGTGCCGATTGCCGTGGCCACCGCTCGCTGTTGGCCGCGCGAGGGTTTTGTCAAACATCCCGGTGTGGTCAGGGTGTCGATTGGGCCACTCATGCCGAGCCAGGGGCGTGACCCCAAAGCCTTGATGCGCGAAGCCCAAGCCTGGATCGAGGCCGAGATGCGGCGCATCGATCCTGAAGCCTATCCTTGAGCGCGAATCCGCTCAGAGTCATGCATCCCCTGCTTCGCTTCACGCTGGATTTATTTGAGCCAAATCAAGCGCAAGACCACGCACCTTCTGTGCAAGATGCTTCAAAAAAGATAGTAAATCCTGTTTCTGGCCGTACCCAGTCGCGTGCCTTGACGCCGCTGGTCATGTCAGCAGACGCGGCGCACTTCCGCCACCCACGGGCCAGCCGCGAGATTCGCCTGGCGCATGCACTGATTGGCTACGAGTTCAAGCGCGGTCAGCGGCGCAGCATTGGCTTTAGCGTGGGGCCGGATGGCCTGGCGGTCCGGGCGCCCAAGTGGGTTCCCTTGGTTGAGGTGGATGCCGCCCTGCAGGCCAAGGCCCCCTGGATTTTGCGCAAACTCCAGGAGTCTCGCGAGCGGCATGCCCAACTGGCAGCGCAAGCCATCACCTGGTGTGATGGGGCTAGCCTGCCTTACCTGGGCCAGGCGCTCACCATCAAACTGGATCCCGAACGCCGTTTCGCGGCTGGTGGCGCAGAGTTTGATGAGGTAACGCTGACCCTGCACATCAGCCTGCCGCACAACGCCAGCCCCGACCAGATTCGAGACCGCGTTCAGGCCTGGCTGATGCAGCAGGCCAAGTGGATTTTTCAGCAGCGGCTGGATCACTTTGCGCCCCGGGTGGGCGTGCAATGGAAAAAGCTCTCGCTCAGCAACGCGGCAACCCGCTGGGGCAGTGCCCGCGTGGACGGCTCGATCCGACTCAACTGGCGGCTGGTGCACTTCAGGCTGTCGGTGTTGGACTACGTGGTAGCGCATGAGCTCAGCCACTTGCGGGTGATGGACCACAGCCCTAGGTTTTGGGACACGGTGCGCGCGGTGGTGCCAGACTATGCGGCGCTGCGCCAGCAACTTAAGAGTGAGGCGCCGCCGCATTGGCGTTGATGGCTGCTTCAATGTCGCGACACGCATCAGTAGAATTTGTTGTTTGTATTACCTGAGATATTCACCATGCATCGGCTTGTTCTTTGGTTTGTTGTCCTGTTGCTGACGGCCTGTGCAGCACCCAAGTACACGGTGGACGATGGACGCAAGGTGGATGAAGCCTTGTTGGGGCACATTCGCAGTTATGGCGCGGGCGAGCAGGCCCTGCGCCCGGCCATTTCGCGGTCCGCCGCTTTGCAAGATCCTGAGTGTGATACCCAATGGGAGTTGCCGTTTTCTGTGGCCAGCAGTGACGCCTGGAGTGCTGACGACCGGGTGGCCTGGGTGCGCGGCCTGGGCGTTGACGAGCGGCTCACAGTGGTTGGTGTCGCCAGTCAAGCCCCGTTGCAGTTGCGTGACAAGTTGCAAGAGGTTGATGGCTACAGCCGGGACAGTGCCGAACAAATGCTGCTGGAGTTGGTAGACCGGCGCGATGCCGGGCGCCCCTTCAATGTGAAGTTGTCCACCGGTAAGGTGGTGCGCATCGAGCCTTTCAAGGTGTGCCGCGGTTACACCCGGCTGGCACCGCCCAACAGCCCGCAAACCCAGGACTATCACTGGCTGCTGAGTGTGCATCCGCTCGAAGTTGCCCAGGTCAACCTGACACCAGATGAAGCTTTATGGACGGTATTGTGGACGCAGGGGGTGTCCGAAGAAGGCGGCGCCCGCATGAAAACCTACCACTACGGCAGCAAGGTGGTGGGTACCCTGTACAACATCTTCACCATTGCCTCGGGCATCAAGGGCGCAGCTCTCGCGGCGGATGCGGCCATTGCTGCAGCACAGACTGCCGCCACCGGGGTCGCAACGGAACTTCTCAAAAAGCAGCTGATCGAGCAAGCCACGGCTGCGGCGGCGTCAAGGATGCGCGAAGAAATGGTGGGTGTGGCGCGCAAATTGACGCAACAGCAGGTGATAGGCGCCATGCAGGCCGCTGCCGCCAACCGGGGGTCTTTGTCAGGCGTGGCCTGGGTGGCTGCCACGGTGTTTGAAAAGGCCGACGCCTGGGCTTACACCCGCCTGGAAAAGCTCAGGGCTGACCCCTTGGCGGGATTTTCCTTGCACCAGAAACTCATTGAAAAGGGCTGGGCCGGCAATTCGATGTTGCTCGATTCCGATCGCTTGACGGCCTTGAACACGCTGGCCGAAAAGCAGGGGCGCGGGGACGATGTGGTGGCGATTTTGCAAGGCATCAAACCCGAAACGTTGCAGTTGGCCCTGGCCGACATGCCGGTGGCGTCGGCCCCCAGTGGTTTCTCTTACGAAGACCCGACTGAACTCGCCAATAGCACGCAGCCTTTTGCGCGTGGGTTGATTGATGGCATGCTCAGCATGCCTGTGGCTTCAGCAAAAACACCCTAGACAAGGTTTTATGACAGCGCATGCATTTCTTCGCCCTGGTTTGATTTTTAGCTTGTTGGCTGCGTGGCTGAGTTTGGCGCCTGCTCAAACGCTGGCGCCTGCGCCTGCAACAACACCTGCGCTGGTACCGGCGCTTCCAACTGCTTCTGCCCCCGCGGTGGCGGCGCCCACGGCGCAAATGACGGCACCCATTGAACCCACTGCCGCGCTGGCGTCCACTCCGGTGGTGGCTGCGCCACCGGTGTTGGCCGGGTGCAGGCCACTGTCTGACCAAGCCATGGCCAAAGACCTGGCTGCCGTCACGGCGCAGTCCAAAAAGGCGGATCTGGCAGAGCAGGTCAGGCTTTTCAAAGAGGCGATCGACCTGTGGACTCAGGCGGTTGTCCAATGTGAGGGGCGCCCCAAAGAGCGGGCACAGCGCAACCGCGAGGACGATCAGCAAATGCTCGATCGGGTGTCTGAAAAACTGGACTCGGGTCCGCAGTGCGCGGCGGCACACAAGGATGCCAGCGCCTTGCAGGATATCGCCAGGCAGGCCTTGACGGAGCGTCGTTGGTCCGAGGCGGCGTCCTTGTTTCGCAAGGCTGAAAACATGTGGGACTTTGCCTCCGAGCGTTGTGCCGGTACTCAGCAGCAGGATGCCAACAACCGGCGTGAACAGTCGGCCCAGGACGGCCACAACGCCCAATTCTGTGCGCCTTTGTTTGAAAAGGCCCGCGAGCACACGCAAAAGCTGCGCAGCGTCGCGGCAACCTTGTCCAAGGAAGACAAGCAGGATGCCCAAATGGTGGCCGAGACGCTCTGGCGTGATGCACTGGGTCAATGCAAAGGCTCAGCGGTCAAGGACATTGCCTCCAACAATGCGCAAACCCTGGCGCGTGAACGGGGCACACCGTGGGTGGCCCGACTGGCGCCCGCGGTTCAAGCCCCCCAGGTTGCCAGCGCCGCGTCACCGCTGGTCAATACACCGGTGACTGGTGCTCCCGAGCTTGCGGCCACGTCGATCCCGGTGCGCTCGGGTGCTGCAACCGCCCTGTCCCTGGCCGCACCGCTGACAGCAAAATCCCCCGCGAGTGCCTTGCCCCTGAACACGCCGACGGTGAGTTTGTTGCCCATTGCCCTGCCGATTGTTGCGTCTGCCAAGGCCGCTGAATCAGAGGCACTGCAACCGGGTGACATGAGTGTGGGGTCGACCCGGTTTGTGGGCAAGTTTGCACGCGATGCCAATGCCACCTCGATTTCTGGCACGGGGCGGGTCACCTGGGCCACAGGCGATGTTTTTGAGGGCACCTTGGAAAAGGGGCTGCGTCAGGGCAAGGGCTCCATTGCCTGGGCGAATGGTCAGCGATATGACGGTGACTGGTTCAACGACAAGCCCAGTGGCCATGGCAGGGTGCATTTCGCCAATGGCAATGATTACGAAGGCAAAGTCATCGACGCCACGCCGCAAGGGCTCGGCCACATGCGTTACGCCTCGGGCGACGTGTTTGATGGTTACTTCAAGGACGGCGAGCCCGATCCATCAGGTGTGTATGTCTGGCGCAATGGTCAGCGTTTTGATGGCGCCTGGAAAAATGGCCGACCCAACGGGCAAGGCAAACTCAAGTTTGCCAGTGGCAACCACTATGAAGGCACGGTCGTCAATGGTGTGCCGCAAGGGCAGGGCCGGATGGTGTTTTCGGGCGGTGAAATTTATGTGGGTCAATTTCAGGACGGCGAGCCCGACGGCGAAGGCACCTTCACCTGGACTTCGGGTGACAACTACGCGGGCCAGTGGAAAATGGGCAAGAAGCACGGCAAGGGTGTGTTTGCCTGGAAGACCGGTGACCGCTGGGAAGGCGTCTATGAAAACGATGTCCAAAAGAACTAACCGCTTGGGCTGTCTGGTCTGAGCCGCCGGGTCTGCCACTATCGCGACAGCAATGGCGTATGCTGGATAATTGACGTTCACGTCAACGGATCCCTTACAAGCGCATGTCCTCCACTTACAGCATCAGTGATCTGGCCAAAGAGTTCGATCTGACCACGCGGGCCATGCGCTTTTATGAAGACATGGGCTTGCTGCAGCCGCTGCGCAGCGGCCCGGGTGGGCGCAACCGCGTCTACAGCGCCCGAGACCGAACACGCCTGAAGCTGACACTGCGGGCCAAACGCCTGGGACTGAGTCTGACAGAGGCCAAAGACATCATCGATATGTATGACAGCCCACGCGACACCGCGGCCCAGCTGGAAAAGTTTTTGCTGGTGCTCAACACGCATCAGCAGCAGCTTGAAGCCCAGATGAGCGACCTGCAGGCGAACATGGATGAACTGAAAGCTCATCAGTGTGAAGCCCGCGCGTTGTTGACCAAAGCCTTGCGCCGTTCGCCAATTCACTCGCCAGACTGAGCCCATCGCCTGTCACCCCCCCCTTACCTCACTCACTTCAATATGTCCAATACTCACCCTTCCCACCCCGCAGAGACGCCGCAACACCGTGTTCAGCGCAGTTTTGAACGACAGGGCCTGATGCGCCACCTGGGTGCCGAATTGCTGCGCGTTGTGCCTGGCGAATGTGTTCTGACGCTGCCCTACTCCGACAAGGTCACCCAGCAGCAAGGTGCGTTTCATGGGGGGGTCATCGGTGCATTGGCGGACATTGCTGGTGGCTACGCCGCGTTGACGATGGCGCCTGATGGCACTGAGGTGGTCAGCGTGGAATACAAGATTAATTTTTTGGCTCCTTGCCAAGGCGGTGAGCTGTGCGCCACCGGTCGCGTTGTGCGGGCCGGCAAGAAGATCATTGTCACCAGCGTCGAGGTCATGCATGTGGCTGACGATGGCAGTGAATCGCTGTGCGCCGTACTGCAGCAAACCGTGATGCCGGTGCCAAAAAACTACTGACTTCTGTCACAACGAACAGAACCATTAAAAACCACTGGAGATCCACCATGACCCATTTACCTGGTCTCAATTTTCAACTGGGTGACGACATTGATGCGCTGCGCGACGCGGTACGTGACTTTGCTCAAGCCGAAATCGCTCCGCGCGCCGCCGAGATCGACCGCAGCGATCAGTTCCCGATGGATCTGTGGCGCAAGATGGGCGATCTGGGCGTGCTGGGTATCACGGTGGGTGAAGACTACGGCGGCGCCAATATGGGTTACCTGGCGCACATGATTGCCATGGAAGAAATCAGCCGCGCCAGTGCCTCGGTGGGCCTGAGCTACGGCGCCCATAGCAATCTGTGTGTGAATCAGATCAAACGCAATGGCACGCCTGAGCAACGCGCCAAATACCTGCCCAAACTCATCAGCGGCGAGCATGTAGGTGCCCTGGCTATGAGTGAGCCGGGCGCTGGCAGCGACGTGTTATCGATGAAGTTGCGCGCCCAGGACAAGGGAGGCTACTACCTGCTTAACGGCAACAAGATGTGGATCACCAACGGCCCGGATGCTGACACCCTGGTGGTCTACGCCAAAAGCGAACCCGAACTGGGTGCCCGCGGCGTCACGGCTTTCCTGATTGAAAAAGGGATGAAAGGCTTTTCCATTGCGCAGAAGCTCGACAAGCTCGGTATGCGCGGCAGCCACACGGGGGAGTTGGTATTCAACAACGTGGAGGTGCCCGAGTCGCACATTCTGGGTGGCCTGAACATGGGAGCCAAGGTCCTCATGAGTGGTCTGGATTACGAGCGTGCTGTGCTCACCGGCGGGCCGTTGGG
Source organism: Rhodoferax sp. (assembly GCA_020048255.1). Taxonomy (GTDB): domain Bacteria; phylum Pseudomonadota; class Gammaproteobacteria; order Burkholderiales; family Burkholderiaceae_C; genus Rhodoferax. The sequence continues at coordinate 15,652 of JAIFMR010000086.1, forward strand.
CATCATGCAAAGCGTGATGGATAACGTGGTGCCCTACATTCACGACCGCAAACAGTTTGGCCAGAGCATCGGCGAGTTTCAGTTGATCCAGGGCAAGGTGGCCGACATGTACACCGTGCTGCAGGCCGGGCGGTCATTTGCTTACACCGTGGCTAAAAATCTGGACTTGCTCGGCACCGAGCATGTGCGTCAGGTGCGCAAGGACTGTGCTTCAGTGATTTTATGGACTGCCGAAAAGGCCACCTGGATGGCGGGGGAAGGTGTGCAGATTTTTGGTGGCAATGGCTACATCAACGAGTACCCGCTGGGACGATTGTGGCGCGATGCGAAGTTATATGAGATTGGTGCCGGGACATCGGAGATTCGCCGGATGTTGATTGG
>JAIFMR010000174.1 GCA_020048255.1 Rhodoferax sp.
CAGAGGTTGGCTTAGCTGCAAGACTTTGAACTGTACCAAGGTACTTGTTCCGCAATACATCAGTGGCTGGTTTCATAACGTAGCGCTCAGCACCACCTGGTTGTTATCTTCGTTGCCGGCGCTGTCAACAGCCCGGATAAGTAAATAGTAGGTGTTGCCAGGAACAAGCCCAGTCAGAGACTGGTTGAAGGGGTAAAGGTTCTGCAAGGCCGCGTCGGGGTTTGGTTGATTCCATGCCTGCGCGTAACCGGCTCCCACTGTGGGTGTTAAAACGACACGGGTTGCTCCAGTCAGCTTCGGGTCTGTAGCAAAGTCGAACGGTGTGGTCTGGTAATAAAGTGCATATCTGACGCGATTCATGTCTAGCGCGACGTCCCACGAAATACTCAAGTTTCCAGAAGTTGTCACGACTTTTTGTATGCCGACCCGGGGCTCAGGCGCGCTTGCTGGCCATGCTGCATTGACGTTGTAGGTGCTTGACCAAACCGGGGGCAGGGTGTCCGTCAGATTTGCATGGCGCTCAACAAACGGGTTAATGTAGGTGACAGGTGCATCCGTCACATAGGGACGAAAACCGATCGACAGTGCCTCCTCAATGTTTGTTTGAAGCTCCGACAAGCCGGTGTTTGAGCCGCCCGTCAACGTGAGTATGTCAATGCCGGGTTTGGGCAACACACCACCACCTCCCCATCCATTGACATAATCCAAAGAAATCACTTTGAATCCGTCAGAACGGTTGGCCTCAGCCATCAATTTGGGCGCGTAATTGAATTTGTTGTCTGTAAAGTAGTCGCTCACGACACGAGTGGGATCTGAATCCATTCGGTAACTTTCAAGCAGCACCAAGTCGACACTGCCGCGTGCCGATACCTCATAGTGTGGCTCCCTCGGGTCAAAGAAGAAGATGCCGCGATTTTGCAAAATCACCTTGTCTGGGTAATCACGCCGCAACCGCTGAATGAAGTCGGTAAAGCCCTTCGCTGTCCACTCAAAATTGGATAGGCTGGGTGCATAAGAATTCGGTGCAGCTGTATCCATGGTGTCTAGAAAAACGCCATCACAGCCAAGTCCCCGACCGGTGGTCGTGGTCAGCATTTCCTTCAAGCCAGGCGGCGTCGCAGGGTAGCCTGCTGGCACGGGCGAGTCTGCCAATTCATTGTTTACTACGTCGTACCAGCGGGGATCACCTGGGTTGACATAGCGCGTCAGAAAGCTGGGATTTTGATCGGGCACGTTGAGAGGTGCAGTAGCGTTGTAACTGGCGTTGTCGTTCAGATACCAAGACGCAAAGCCGCCATTGGTTGGTTTACCCGTTGCTGACACTCCAACCAAAGACCGTGTTGCTGGATTGACGCCACGGGGGTCAGTTGATGGACCCGTTCCGTCGCCAATGAAGCGTGGGTCCGCCCGCATTTGCTCGTCTGTCAAATTAAAAGTTCTGGAATCTTCACCGATAGAGATGTAGCAAAGCACCACCACGTAGTCGTCCGCGCGGTCTGGGTCAAGTCCATTTTGAATTTCACGAATTTGCGATCGGACGATATTGCCATTGTGCGGGTGAACGATGACCAAGGGGTGCTGCTTCAGCGCTTGAATGCTGTCTGCATCGAGTGCACCATAGTAAATGGCGTAGCTGTCCGCAAACCGTGCGAGTTGCCGCACCGACGACGGCTCACCTCCGGGAGGTGGCAAGGGCTCTGGCTTTGGCTCGGCCTCAGGCGCAGGAACCTCGCCACCAACTGGCGGCTCGGATATTTCACAACCGATCAGGGTGCGGCAGCCCGGCGCTCCACCGCCGCCACAGCCGACCAAACTTGCGGCCACCACAAGTCCCAAAAAGAAAATTTTGTAAGCGTTTGCCATTTTCCAACCTATAAAACGAGGCTCAGACCCTGACTCAGGCACGCGAAAATCAAAACCACCCCGCGGTCGCGACTGTTCCCACCGCGGTATCGTGACTTTGATTTTTTTGGTAGCACCAAACCGGTCGTCGTGCGAAAATTTCAGCCATTCCAAATTGTTTTTGGTGATCTTAATTGCACGGCGAACGAGATCTGTTTTTTTTGATGTTTAACACCTGTCGTTGGGCGAGGAGTTCTGTTGAAAGGCGTGCTTATTTACTGCTGGCTCATTTTGATGAGCTGCCTGACCCCTGACCTGAGTGTTGCTGCAAATATGGACGCCGCCGTTGCCTTTTATTACGGGGCACAGCCACCCTGGGATGAGTTGAAAGCGTTTGATGTCGTGGTGGTTGACCCCGATCACGTCACTGAACCCGGCGCACTCGGCCTTCAACAAACCCGCTTGGTCGCTTACGTTTCACTGGGGGAGGTTCAGGCATCACGATCCTATTTTTCACGCATCCCCGCAAACTGGCTGATAGGAGAAAACAAAAGCTGGGGCAGCCAATTGATCGATCAATCGCAATTGCTCTGGCCGCAATTTTTTGCCGATAACGTCATCGCCCCGCTATGGCAAAGGGGCTATCGCAGCTTTTTTCTGGACACGCTGGATGCTTACCAGCTCATCGCAAAAACGCCAGAGGATCGGGCCCGTCAAGAAGCGGGCATGGTGGCAGTGCTTCAATATGTCGCCAGCAATTACCCCGGCATCCAACTGATCTTTAATCGGGGTTTTGAAATCTTGCCGCGTACTCACCAATTTGCCCAGATGGTCGTGGCCGAATCCTTGTTTCAGGGCTTTGATGCGAGCAAAAAAGAATACACCGCAGTGCAGGAGGGCGATCGAATATGGCTGACCAAGCAGCTACAAAAAGTGCGCGAAACGTACCAGCTTCCGGTGGTGGTGATTGATTACGTGCCGGCAGCAAAGCGTGAACTCGCACGGGCAACTGCCCAGCGAATAACGCAGCTTGGTTTTACTCCATGGGTCACAACACCTGAACTTTCCAGTTTAGGTGTTGGTAGCATCGAGGTAATGCCACGCAAGGTCGCAGTCATCCACAGCATATTGAAGGATGAATACTCATTGCGTCAAATTGATCCTGTGCGCTTTGGCGCCATGCCCCTGAATTATCTTGGCTATGTGCCGGAATATTTCGACGTACAACACCTGCCCGATGTCTCAATGCGCGGACGGTATGCAGCCGTATTGCTTTGGCTCAGCACCACTCCAGCATCTCAGGATCAGGAAGTTTTGGTGACTTGGCTGGGAAAACAGATTGCCCAGGGTGTGCCCGTAGCCATGCTGAACACCCCATTTTTTCTGATCGAAAGCGCAGTTGGTAAAAAGTTGGGATTTTCTTCTGCCTGGTCACCCATCAGCAAACAGCCTGTGATAGTGACATCGCAGGACAGAATGTTGGGATATGAGCGACCTGTTTCGCCACCAGCGAGTGATTTCTTTAAATTGGAGATCAAGCCAGGTGAACCTTTGCTCACATTCACTCGTGGTTTAGATTCGCAGGCGGGTGCTGCGTTGACACCTTGGGGTGGCTATGTTCTACCGTCACACGATCTCGTGACTCTAGCTGGTTTGGCGAGTGTTCGTTGGGTGATTGATCCATTTTCTTTTTTTAAGCAAGCGATGCGCCTGCCGGACATGCCCGTACCAGATGTCACCACAGAAAGTGGTCGGCGGATGTTGATGGTGCACATGGATGGTGATGGCTTTATCAGTAGGTCCGCATTGCCCGGCGCTCCTATCGCGGGTGTTATCGTTCGTGACCAGGTCGTGAATAAATACAAAATTCCAATGACCCTTTCAGTGATTGAAGCGGAGATTTCGGTAAATGGGCTTTACCCAAGCATGTCGGCGCATGCACAGAGTGTGGCGCGAGACATTTTTCGTGCCCCGCACGTTGAGATCGCCTCCCACAGCTTTTCTCATCCCTTTAGCTGGCGCAAAGCCAGCGCAGACGATGTCAATGAGGGCTACAACCTGCGGCTGCCGGGCTACAAGTTTGACCTGCGTCGGGAAATAGAAGGCTCCATCCGTTATATCGAGCAACAACTTGCGCCGCCAGGGAAAAAAGTGCAGCTTTACTTCTGGACGGGTGACTGTATTCCTGGTAGCGATGCTCTGGCCTTGACCAAAGAAATCCAATTGTTGAACTTCAACGGGGGCGACACCGTCGCGACGCGCTCACAGCCGACCTTGACCCAAGTTGAAGGTTTGGGTTTGCCACGCAAGGGTGGTTTTCAGGTGTTCGCGCCCAACCAAAACGAAAACGTGTACACCAATAATTGGACGGGACCATTTTATGGTTTTGAGCGTGTGACCGAGACCTTCGAGTTCACTGAAGCGCCGCGGCGTCTCAAGCCCATGGACATTTACTTTCACGCATACATCACCACCAAGCCCGCCGGCACGAACTCTCTTCACAAGGTTTTTTCGTATGCGCTGTCACAGGAAACAACACCCGTCCACGTGAAAGACTACGCCCGAAAGGTACTTGACTTTCAATCTATGGTGGTGGCGCGCACCGCCTCAGGTTGGCGCGTAAGGGGAGGCGAGCATTTGCGCACCTTGCGCTGGCCTTCCGATATGGGTTACCCCAACCTGGCGAACAGCCGTAACGTCGCAGGCTTTACCAAGCATCAGGGTCAGGTTTACGCCCACTTGGGTTCAGATATTGCCGACCTATCGCTTGAGCCTGAAGAAACCAAGGCCGTGCACCTGGTGTCAGCCAATGGTCAAATTGAGAGTTTTCAGCGGATCGGAGACGTTTACCAATGGCGCTTGAGTGCTTATGTACCTTTGAAGTTCACGCTTGCGAATGCACAGCGCTGTCAAATTCGCGTTGACGGTCGCGTGCTCGTGCCTGTAAGTCAGCAAGGGACACAGAGTTTTTTTGAGATTCCACACCATGTTGCCAAGCCGCTCGAAGCGATATGTAGGACTTGATGGTGAAATTGTCCGCCTTGAATTGGCGGCCAATTGGCAACTTGTGCTGGTGGCACTGTTGGTGCTTGGGTTGCTGGCAGCCATCTTTCCACGTAAAACTTTGGTCGATCAGTTGTACGCACAGAAAACCTTGGATGATTTGACCCTTTCCTATGTGGAAAACCTCTATCGCACCAACCCCCAAAACGCTGACGCTGCACTGCTCTTGGCCAGAACTCAAAGTACTGACGTGGATATCAGGCAGGTGGAATCCTTGGTTCTGGAACTGACCCAAACGGGCGACTTGAGGCAACGCAATGAGGCACGCTCCATGTTGCTTCGAGCTTACGCGATGGCCTACGATCGATCAACAGACACTGCTGAAAGCAAGCACATACGGTCGCAATTCGAAATCGTAGCGAAAAGCGCGCAAAGCGATGAACTGCCCGAACCCCTAGCGAGGCGGTTTGGTGAACAAGCTTTCAAACTGAATCTGCCCCGATTGGGATTGGCTTTTTACAAAAAACTCCCGCTTGGTCAATCCGCCGACAGTATGGAGCGCATGGGTGACTTGGCGCTCAGCGTTGGGCAGAACGAGGACGCCGCAGAATACTATTTGCTGGCGCGAGAGCGTGCGTCAACCGTTGATGAATCTCGTCGCTTATTTCAGCTTGGTATCAGAACGTTGATGGCAGGAAATCTATACGCCAGAGCCATGCAAGTCGCTCATGCCAAGCTGGGCGATCTGGCCGAAGACCGCTTGACCTTGCGATTCTTGGCGCGTACCGCCTTGGCCGCCGGCGACCCGACTGCTGCTGCAGACTATGCACGCACACTGGTTTTTAAATGAAAGGTAAGCGTATTTCTGTTTTTCAAGGCCCCGGGATCATGTGGATGGTGACCGTTCTGTGTACTTTGGGGCTGGGTTACACGACTGCGGCTTTTCCTGCAGAAAATAAACCGAACACGTCCCTAAATCTGGATTCGACAGAGTCTTTGCGCTCCTTTGATGCCGTGGACTTTGAATTGGCATATGACGTACTGTTGGGCGCAGGGGATTTAAAGCGCGCTTTTTTAGTCGCGCAGAAAGCGGTGCAAGCCTCCCCCGAAGACCGTTTATGGCGACTAAAGTTGGCGCGAGTAAGCAATTGGACACAGCACCCCGAGGTCGCAACGCAACAATGGTTGACGCTTTTCAAATGGGGTGACCGGACTTTGGAAGTCGTGCAGGGAGTTGTCGTGGGTGCCCACTTAGTCAAGGAACCTCAATGGATGTTATTGGCATGGACCGAGTTGGCCAAGCGGCAAACACTAACCCCTCCCAATTGGATAGACATATTGGCAACCTACGAGGAGCTCGCAGAACCAGCGAATGGGTCGCAGTTTTTCGAGGAGGAATTCATCAGGCGTCAGAATCCTTTGCTACTTGAATATGCAGGTCGGCTTGCTGAAAATGCGGGTGACGATACCCGTGCGTTACGCTTGTACCAACGCCGCGCTGCCCTGGCACCATTTTCAATGGACGTGACTCTCAAGGCCGTGGTTTTGATGATCCGGCTCAATAAGATGCAGGACGCTCTGGCGCTGCTGCAGACCCATAGGAACCAGGTACCCGCCAGGTCCCATGAATACTGGTATTTGCTAGGCGAAGTCGCTTGGGAGACCCGCGAATATGACCTGGCAAAGGAGGCTTACACACAGTACGCAAAGATGCCGCAGGCGAATTCGGCTGACTGGTCTCGCCTCATTTATTTGGTGCGTCGGGACCATCCTGCCCAAGCCGCAGATTTGGCCGTTGAAGCCTTTCGTCGGTTCTCTTCTATTGAGCAGCTGCTTTATGGACTGGGGATTTACGCTGAGCTAGGGGACCACAATACCCAAGCGCGCGTTTTGGCAGCATTAGATCCTGCGACGGTCGCTGAGTTGGTCAAAAATCCGCAGTTTCTAACGCTGCGCGCCCAGTTGTACCAGCGTCAAGGTAAAAGCGAATTGGCATGGGATGACTACCGTTCATTGCTCCAAATAGCACCCCATGACGCCAATGCAATACTGGCAAATTTGTGGTTCCTGATCGATCACCAGCACGTTGATTTGTTACGGTCGTTTGTGCGTCAGTACCATGCGGTGGCACTGAAAAACGCGACCTACTGGCAAGCTTTTGCAGCAGCAAATCAGACATTGGAGCTGCATCGTGAAGCGGTATTTTGGTACGCAAAAGCCGTTGTACAAAACTCTAACGATGTCCTGATGTTGTTAAATTATGCAGATGCATTGGAGCGTACCGCCCAGGTTGGGATGGCCGGCCGCATACGACGTCACGCTTGGCAGCTTCTGAAGCAACAGTACCCGCAAACGCCCGCAATGCCGGCTGATCAAATGGTGCCTCAAATGCTGGCTTTGGCCCGACTCATGCTGATGGACCAACCTGGTGACCCGAGTCTTGAATTGGTGCGGCAATGGGTTCAACAGATGCGCGGATTGCAAGACGCACCTGCCACCGAGCAAACTGCTGTGTTGGTTCTTGGCTGGAGTATTGTGAAGGAACAGCCTCACAACGCACGTCAATGGATGTGGACGCGCTATGCAAGGCAAAGCCGGTCTGCACCGCCGATCTGGGGTGACAGTCAAACTGCGCTGCAACTCCATGAAACGCAGGTCATGGATCAGCTCTTGACACGTCGGGCTGATGCCCTGCCACTCTACAACCGGTACGACACCGCCTACGCGCTCGGACACCTTCAACAAGCGTTGGGTATTGCATTTCATGGCATGACAGTGAATGAAGATGAGCCCTTATATGACCGTTACCGTCAACACGTTCCCGGGCAAGCAAACTACACCCAGGTGCAGTGGGAATCCAACAAGCAAAACTCGCTGGCAAGCCGTGGTCTGCGTGTCGAAACTCGGCTGGTGGTTCATCCAAAATTACAGATAACAATGTCTGCATCGCACCAGATGCAAACGGGCTCAGGGGCGCTCATGAGGCCTCTCACCCCCGACACTGAGCGCATCTCCAAACTGCAAATGCTCTGGAAAGGTGCCAGTGGTGATAGCCGGCTGGTATGGGCTAGGCGCGAGGAACTCGATGGATTGATGAGTTTTCAGCTGAGCCAGAGTATTCAATGGGGTGCGCGCTTGCAACTGCAAGGAGGTCTGGATGTCGGTAGTCCTACGGCCATCAGCTTGCCACTGCGTGTTGCAGGTTATGAAAACAGCTTGGTTGGCGTGGCCAATTTCACCTTGGGAAGGCGGGAATACATTCGGGCTGGATCTCGATTTGTCCACTATTTCACCTCCTGGGGCGACTCCCTGGGCACCGGGAGAATATTTGATGCAGAGTTCGGCTATCGCCTGCGCACCGATTACCCTGACTGGCGCCTGCGGACCTTTCTGACGCATCAATCGTTCTCGCGAGAAGCTGGTGTGAGCAGCTTGGTGGTGCCTGAAGGGAGCACTACCGTTGGTTTGTGCCTGAATATGGGGGAAAACCTTAGCGGACAGAATTTGCAGACCACTTACTCGCGCGCTTGGCGTCCTTTTTTTGACGCTTGCTTGGACCACAATGCAGCGACCGGTAACGGATTGCGAGGCGCTGTAGGCATGGCTGGGTCATTGAATGGAGAAGATCATTTGTTGATTCAACTTCAACATGCAGACGACACTCTTCCAGGCGCTTCAGCAACCCAATCGCTGGTGGTACGGTACCGGCATTATTTTTAGGACGTCAATCATGACCTTTTTCAAATTCATTGTTCTCATTTTTTGGGTCGTGCTGTTGTCAGCTTGCGCCACTTCGATTCAGTCTTCTTCCGGGCCAGTCAGTCTCAATCCGGCTGCCAAATGGGTGCTGTTGCCCATCACTAATCACACCGATACACCACAGGCAGGGTTAGCTGCGGAGGCCATTCTTGAGCACCAACTTCGCTGGCGCGGTGTTTCAAACCTGGAACAATACCCGAGTGCGCTCACACGTGACAGTCTGTTTGAACCCACCGAGCGCAAAGTCGCGCAAGAAGCTGAAAAATGGGCACGTGAGCAAGGAGCCAAATTCGCTCTTGTCGGTAGCGTTCAGGAGTGGCGCTACAAAGTCGGCATCGACGGTGAGCCCGCAGTTGGCATTGCACTAAAGGTCTTGGACTTGTCCACCGGACAGGTCGTTTGGAGTGCATCTGGAGCCAAGAGTGGCTGGAGTCGGCAGGCGTTGTCAGCTGTAGCTCAAACCGTATTGGCCGACTTGTTGGTCACGATGCCCTTGGCCACCTCTGAAACTCAAAAGTAATTTTTCGCATGGGGCGGTTTGTTTTTTGGACGCAACTTAAAAAGCGCTGGTGGGGCGAGTCGCTTGCACCCGAAGTCATCATTGCGCGCGCTCAATGGGTGGAGGTCATCGCTATATCCATTGGCTCTGTGGCGCTGGCTTGGTGGATTACCCCGGCTGATCCCACACTGAGCGCCCAAGGGTTCCCTTGGCTTTGGTTTGCGCCGGTGCTCGTGGCCTTGCGCTATGGCGTGTTGCCCAGTCTGATTGCCAGCAGTGTCTTGCTTGCCAATGTTTGGCTGGCCTGGCAAATGGGACTCTTGCCTGATGGGCTTCACGAGGCCTCACTGTTTGGTGGCGGCATCACGGTGTTGTTGTGTGGTGAGTTCAGCGATGTTTGGCGCGCCAGAAATCAGCGCATGGAAGAAGCCTACATCTACATGGCAGATCGGCTTTCAAGGCTGACCAAGAGGCACTTGTTGTTGAATTTGTCGCATGACAAACTCGAGCAGGAAATGCTGGCGCGCCCCGGGTCCTTGCGGGATGCATTGGCCAGATTGCGGACTCTTTCAATTCATGCTGAACCGGGTGACCCCATGCCAGGTGCCAACGGGTTGCTTCAGCTACTTTCGCAGTATGTAAACATTGAATGCGCACAAATTTACCTGTTGGAGCGTGTCGGCTCTGCCCAAGTACTGGGGCGTTCAGTGGCGAAGCTAGGTGAGCCAGCGCCCCTGTTGCCCGATGACGAATTGCTGCAATTGGTATTGGAGCGGGGTGGTTTGGCGCATATTGCCAGCCCAGACATCAGCTTGGAGCGTCGTACCTCGCAATTGGTTGTTGCACCCCTGGTTGCCGGAGATGATGACAAGGTGGCGGTCATGGCGGTTAGTCAAATTCCCTTTTTTGCATTGACCAATGAAAATCTGCAATTGATGCTGGTTATGCTGGGTTACTTTGCCGATAACCTGCGCGCATCATCAGGCGTACAAGCGATTCAAATGCAGGTGCCCAACGTGCCATTTTTGTTTGCCCAAGAACTGGCCCGCCTGGTGAGGCTGCACCAAAAATTGACTTTGCCAAGCCATATGGTGATGATGCGCTTCAAGGGTGCTCGTCGCAACGAGATTCCGGCAGAGTTTTTGCGCATCAAACGAGGCCTGGATATTTACTGGCAAGCTTTTCTAAATGATGTACCTGCGCTGGTGGTACTTATGCCGTTTGCCACCAGTGCTGTCAAAAATGGTTTTTTGCATCGTCTGGAAGACTGGCTTCGGACCCGATTTCAGGGTGACTTCGAGTCGCTGGAGATTGATGTCCATGTCATTGACTTTGATGTGACAGATCCGCTACTTGAGCTGACTAAGTTGGTGACAAAATCGTGAGCCCGGTTTACTGGACTGGGGTCTCCGTCGCCGCTGAACTCGGGTTGTTTCTTAGCCCCTGGATACTTTCAAAGGCACCTCTGGCTTTCTGGGGGGTTTTGTTGATTCATTTGGCGCTGAGTATGCTGGCCGCAGCGGCCATTTACTTTCTGTTGCCCAGCCGGTTTCAACGGCCCCGGCTATCCGTGACCATGCTGTTGTTTGCCTTTGCTTTGGTGGCACCTGTGATAGGTGCGCTCGGTTTGATGGTCATCGCGTTGGTCAATTTGCGCAAACCAGCTGGCGACCTCGGTTTTGCCAACCCGGTTTCGCTGGATCTTCCACTGTACGATGTTCAGTCGGAAGATCAGCGCCATAGCAGTCAAGGCGCCATCCGGTCTCGCCTTGGCAAAGGGGTTCCAGATAGCATTCGCATGCAATCACTTCTCACCTTGCAAGCTGTTCCAAACAGAGTTTCAAATCCTATTCTGGAAGACTTGTTAGGCGATGAAACTGAAGATGTCCGGCTCATCGCATTCGGTATGCTCGACGCAGCCGAAACGAAAATCACACAGGAGATTCGACAAGAAACAGATCGGCTTGCGCTGCAGCGTACGGATTCACAACGCTATCAAAGCTTGCAACGATTGGCCGGATTGAACTGGGAATTGGTCTACGCCTGCTTGATTCAAGGCGGATTGCGCGCACATATTTTGCAACAGGCCAGCAATCACATCGATGCCGCGTTGGCGCTGGCTGTTCCGCCGGACTCCGGGCTGGTGTTTCTTCAGGCCCGCATACGCCTGGCGCTTGGTGATGCCGAAGGTGCAAAGGCCGCCATTTCCCACGCTTTGGAGTTGGGACAACCCAGAGTGTCGGCCTTACCTTACCTTGCTGAAATCGCTTACAAAAAACGCAACTTTCAAGAGGTTGCGCAATTGATGTTGCAACTTTCGCAGTTGAATTTGGCGTCTCGCACCCGTGCTATCGAAGATTTTTGGTGCAGACGCGACAATGAAATTGATTACCGTGACCGCAAATACCTTCCCCACATCTAAAGTACCCTACCCCACATCCGACCAGGTAGACGTGCTCCTGTTGCTCGAGGGCACCTTCCCTTTTGTGGCGGGCGGTGTCTCCAGTTGGGTGAACCAAATCATTCTGGGTTTTCCTGAGTTGCGATTTGGCGCCGTGTTTTTGGGTAGTCGTCCACAGGACTATGGTGAGATGCGCTACCCGCTCCCGAGCAACCTGGTTCACCTTCAGGTCAGTTATCTTTATGGCGACCAAGACACGCCTCCGGCGCTACCCGTGAAAGCCGATCCCGAAGCAATGACCAAGGTCGAAGAGCTGCACGATCTGTTTGAGCACAACATACGCGCGCCACACTGTTTGCAGATGTTCAGCAACATGATGGACCACACCGATGAAGACGGCATGTTGGGTCACAAAGTTTTTTTGTACAGCCACGCATCCTGGGAATACATCAAAAAGAACTACCGTCGACGCAGTACTGATCCATCATTCGTAGACTACTTCTGGACGGTCCGGATCATTCATTCACCTTTTTGGCACCTGCGCAAGGTGGCCTTGTCTTGTCCAAAAGCCAAGGTGTACCACGCAGTGTCTACGGGTTACGCTGGCATATTAGGGGTGCTCTTGAAGCACCGCAATCAACGACCCTTCATGCTCAGTGAACACGGCATTTACGTCAAAGAACGCAAGATCGACCTGTACCAGGCGCAGTGGGTCAAAGACAACCGCAGTGTGTTTGAACGGGATCCCGCGCAGGTCAGCTACTTGCGTCAACTCTGGATCCGTTTTTTCGAACACATGGGCTACATCACTTACCAGGCAGCCGACAACATCACCGCTCTCTACGAGGCGAACCGGCAACGACAGTTGCAAGATGGCGCACCTCCAGATCGAACCGTCAACATTCCGAATGGCATTGATGTGGCGCAGTATGCCCCCTTGCGACAGCAGCGAAGTCTGATGGTTCCACCGGTACTTTGCCTGATCGGTCGAGTGGTGCCCATCAAAGACATCAAGACGTTCATACGTTCGATGGTTGTGGTGGTCAAACATTTGCCAGGCGCCCAGGCATGGATTGCTGGACCCGCAGAAGAAGCGCCTGAATACGCTCAGGAGTGTCGTGACCTGGCGGTTCAGCTGGGATTAAAAGACAGTGTTCAATTTTTGGGCTTTCAGAAGCTCACCGATTTGCTGCCAAAAGTGGGCCTGGTCGTGCTGAGTTCGATCAGTGAGGCATTGCCATTGGTCGTCTTGGAGGGCTTTGCCGCCGGTGTCCCCGCTGTGTCCACCGATGTTGGCTCGTGCCGGCAGCTGATTTTTGGACTGCCGGGAGAGGACGCTGAGCTGGGCGCGGCGGGCCGTATTGTGCGCATTGCAGACCCCGATGCATTGGCGCTGGCCGCGCTGGCTTTGTTGTCCGATGAGTCTCAATGGCGGCAAGCCAGTACGGCAGCTGTCAAGCGAGTTGAAAAGTATTACGCCCAAGAGATCATGTTTGCCCGCTACCGGGAACTCTATGAACGGAATTTGCAATGGCTGGCATAGGGTTTGAGCTGCGCAAGCTGCTCAAAAAACAGACTTACGCCGGCCTATTGCAGGCTTACGCCTATGCCGGACTGATCAGTTCAGGACCCTGGGTGCTGTCCATCATTGGCATCATGCTCATCGGTGTGTTGAGTTTGGGTCTGGTGTTTCCCAAAGAAGCCATCTCCCAGTTTCAAGTCACCGTCACTTATCTGTTTTTGATCTCATTGATTGGTACCGGCCTAGTTCAACTTTCGTTTACCCGGTTTGTGGCGGATCGACTATTTGAAAAAAACGAAGCGGCGGTGTTGCCCAATTTCAACGGACTGATTTTGTTGGCATTAGGCACAAGTCTGGCGCTGGCATTGCCTGTAGCTGCTTTCCTGTTTCCAGAGCAGACCGTACTTTATCGTCTGTTGTTCATGTTGGGACTCGGCGTCATGTCCGCCATTTGGATCGCCACGGTGTTCTTGACGGGTATGAAGCACTACCGTGCCATTGTGTTGATTTTTTTTATCGGCTACAGCGCCACTGTGGGGTTTGCTTTCTTCTTTCGGTTTTTTTTGGGTATGGATGGACTGTTACTTGGATTTGTTCTGGGTCACTATCTTCTGCTGATGGGTATGGTTTGGTTGATTTACCGCACCTACAAGTCCGATCGCTTCATAGCTTTTGATATCTGGAAGCCCAATGCCATGTACCGCAGTCTGATGGCCGCCGGATTCCTTTTCAATCTGGGAGCCTGGATAGACAAGCTCATGTTCTGGTATCACCCTGCCACGGGTCAACACGTGATCGGCCCCTTAAATGCCTCGGTGATCTACGACTTTCCGATTTTTCTTTCTTACCTTTCCGTCATTCCTGGAATGGCTGTATTTTTGGTGCGCATAGAAACAGATTTTGTTGAGTACTACATCAAGTTTTATGACGCAGTGCGTGAAGGCGCAACGTTGAACTACATCGAGCGCATGAGGAACCAAATGGTTTACTACGTGCAACGTGGACTGTTCGATATTGCCAAAATTCAGTCCATTGCGGTGCTGGCAACCTTTGCGCTCGGCGGAGTTTTGTTGGATGCAGTGGGTATCTCCAAGCTTTATCTACCCTTGCTGTATGTCGACGTTGTTGGTGCAGCATTGCAGGTCATGCTTTTGGGAATTTTGAACGTGCTGTTTTACCTGGACAAGCGTCGTTCGGTGGTAGCGTTGACCGCGTTGCTGGTGATTTCTAACGCCGTCTTCACGGCGATTTCCCTGCATTTGGGTGTGGCCTGGTTTGGCTATGGGTTCACATTAGCCATGTTGGTCACGGTTTTGTCTGGCATCTGGGTGTTGAACCGCAAGCTCGAAAGCCTTGAATACCAAACCTTCATGTTTCAATGAGCAAGCCTTGTTCATTTGAAGAAGGTGGTTAGATAAACTTCAGGCAGCAGGGTGAGCTACCGAGTCAGTTCAATCTACTGCGGTGGGCTGTGCGCCATGCGCCAGAGCGGCACCAGACGCGCGTGCTCTGCGTCAAAACGGGCGTTGACCCGGGCCGCCTCAGTATCTTTATCCGCCATGAAGCGGCCCTGCGCAGCCAGCGCTTCGGTGACCTCTTTCATCTGGTGTTGCAGTAGCGGAGGCGCCTTGCTGGGGTCTTTTTGATAGAAGGCCAGTTCGTCAGCCAGTTTGGTGCGTTGCGCCAGAAGGTCGGTGGCCCGGGCAATAGCGGTTTGCTTCACGAGGTTGATGTGCGCTAAGGCCTCAGATCGTTCCTTTTGGTGAGCGCTTTCAGTGGGGTAGCGAATGAACAGAGCACGGTCCTGCCGTTTTTCTTCTTCCAGGCGCGCACGTTCTGCCTGCTCAGCTTTGTTTTTGGCCTCGAGTTGACTCAATTCCTTGGCGGTGAGCGTCGGCCCTAAACGTGCCTTGACGGTGCCGCTGGGGTTAAGCATTTTTTGCTCGCGGTCACGGCATGCCGCAATCGGACGGTCCGATGTGAGTTTGCGACCATTAGCGTCCACACAGGTGTAAATCTCGGCAATGGGCGCTGGGGCTTGAGAGAGCGCGGCTCCACTGGCCACAGCAGCCAACAAGGCCACTGCCAGAGCGTACGCCTTGCCCTTCTGGCCGGCTACCGATATGCAGGTGTGGGTCATGGGCCATCCACGCCGTAGCGTGTTCTATAGGCCACTACCCGTTGGTGCGCATCTGCCAAGCCCGGGATGCGGTGCTGTTGCAGGTATTGCAGCAGGTCGCTGAGCCGGGCGATGGCGCACACCTGAAGCCCCAATTGTTGCTGCACGTACTGCACAGCGCTGTGGTTCACATCCTGGCCACCCTCGGTGGCCTTCTCCTGGCGGTCTAGCGCAATCACCACGGCATGCGCTGTGGCTCCGGCACTCTGGATCAAATGGATCGACTCGCGCACGGCCGTCCCCGCTGACATGACGTCGTCCACAATCAGCACGCGCCCTTTCAAGGGTGCGCCCACCAAGGTGCCGCCTTCACCGTGGTCCTTGGTTTCTTTGCGGTTGTAGGCAAATGGCACGTTGCGGCCCAGCCGCGCCAGCTCGACCGCCAACGCTGCGCCCAGCGGAATGCCCTTGTAGGCCGGGCCAAAAATCATGTCAAATTCAATGCCGCTGGCCATCAGGCGTTGCGCATAAAATTGCGCCAACCGCCCCAGTTTGGCACCGTCATCAAACAAGCCGGCGTTGAAAAAATAGGGGCTCAAACGGCCCGCTTTGGTTTTGAACTCGCCAAAACGAAGCACGCCGCCATCTACCGCAAACTGTACAAAATCCTGCGCCAGGGTGTCCTGTGCCGGGTTTTGACTGGTTTTGATATCGACACCCTCTGACATGGAGAATTCCTTGTTTAAATTAACCAGCTTGAACCTCAATGGTATTCGCTCGGCGACCAGCAAAGGACTGGAGGCATGGATCCGTCAAACAGCGCCCGATTGTATTTGTGGCTGGACTTCATGGCAATTTTCACTACGCTCAGAAAAAAGGCTATTCTGGTGTCGGGATCTACACCCGACATGAACCCTCTGAAGTGTGCATAGGATTTAACTCTGCCGAGTTCGACCCAGAGGGCCGCTACCTTGAGCTGCGCTTTGACACCCCGAGTCGCAAGTTATCACTGATCAGCGCCTATTTTCCCAGCGGTTCCTCCGGCGAGGACCGGCAGCAGGCCAAGTTTCGGTTTTTGGCAGAGTTTTACCCACACCTTCAAGTACTGCGCCAGCAGCGGGAGTTCATTTTGTGCGGTGATGTCAACATCGCTCATCAGGAAATTGACCTGAAAAACTGGAAGGGCAACCGCAAAAACTCCGGCTTTTTGCCCGAAGAGCGCGCCTGGATGACCCGGCTTCTGACCGAAGGGGGCCTGGTGGACGTTTACCGCCAATTGGAGCCAACGGCCACGGACGCTTGCTACACCTGGTGGAGTAATCGGGGCCAAGCCTACGCCAAAAACGTCGGCTGGCGGCTGGATTACCAGCTGGCCACGCCAGCGCTGGCTCAGACAGCCCGTTCGGTGGATATTTACAAGGGTGAGAAGTTCTCTGATCACGCACCCATCACCATGGCGTACGACGGGTCCTTGTAGCGGCCAGTTGGGCTCCAATCGGGGCGATTTTGGGGGCTGTTGTCAATTTCATGCAAAGTCACGAGCCTAAAATCCTAGGGTTTCTACTTATTAACTACTGGGATCATCATGACAGCTCGTCTTACCAACAAGGTTTCCATCATCACCGGCGCAGCACAAGGCATTGGCCAAGCAACCGCCCTGAAATTTGCCGCTGAAGGCGCCATCGTCATCGTTTGCGACGTCAAACAGGCTGGCGTGGACGAGGTGGTGGCCCAGTGTCGTGCCCTCGGTGCCACGGTTGAAGGCTTCGTGATGGATGTGACCCAGCGTGCCGTGGTGGACGACGTGGTGGCCCAGGTCAAGGCCAAGTTCGGTCGCATTGACGTGTTGGTCAACAACGCCGGCATCACCCAGGATTCGCGCCTGCAAAAGATGACGGCCGAGCAGTTTGACAAAGTCATCGACGTGAACCTGCGCGGTGTGTTCCATTGCTCGCAAGCTGTGGCTGACGGCATGGTGGCCCAGGGCAGCGGCGTCATTTTGAACGCCAGCTCAGTGGTGGGCTTGTATGGCAACTTTGGCCAGACCAACTACGCGGCCACCAAATTTGGTGTGATCGGTTTCACCAAGACTTGGAGCCGCGAACTGGGCCCCAAGGGTGTGCGCACCAATGCCGTGGCGCCTGGTTTCATCACCACCCCCATGGTGGCGGCCATGCCTGAAAAAGTGCTGGCTGATCTGAGCGCCAAGGTGGCGTTGCGTCGTTTGGGCAAGCCCGAAGAAATTGCCAATGTCTACGCCTTCCTGGCCAGCGATGAAGCCACTTACATCAACGGTGAAGTGATCGAAGTCTCAGGTGGAATTTCGCTGTAATCAGCCCGAAAGCTCCATCACATCAGGCACCTGCGGGTGCCTTTTGTTTTTCTGCAGCGCGCTCGGCGTATTTGTTAAACCGCCACGAACTGCCCTCGGCGGTAATGCGATGCCAGGTGGCGCGTTTTTCCGCCGGGCCCATCTCGGTCCAGTACTGCACCTCGGCAAAGGTGCGGCCACAGCCCTTGCACACCTCGTCGCCCTGGCTGGTGGAGCAGATCGCAATACACGGAGTGTCCGGCGTCGTGCCATACCAAGCCAGCCACGCCGCGGTGGCGGCGTCAGGTAAAGACGCTTCATTCACGGCGCTATGCCGCCCAAATACCATCACGCCATAAACCTCCGCCAATGCACGCAGCTCGGGTGACAACGAGTAGCCGTCAATCGACGGTTTTTGCTGTCGCCAGTAGTTGATGGCGGACTCGATGTCGGTGATGTGAATGGCTGCCATAGGGCGCGCATCATAGCTGGCGTGCCAGCGCCCAGCTGGCGGGTGGGCGATCAGGCGGGACCAGACCCTGCCTTGCGGTCAGCCTGCTGGGCTTTGAGCAAGGCGTCGATTTGCCGCAAACGGGTGTCGATGATGGACGCATCAATATGGTCTGCCGATGGCTGGCGGGTGCCGCCGGCCTTCACGCGCTCTTGGGCTGCCCGCAGACGGTCCAACGCGCCGGTGTAGTCCAACTGGGCGGCTTGTGCTTCAGCCTCGGCACGCAGGGCGCGCAAACTCTGGTTTTGGGTCGCATACAGGCTGGCCAGCCATTGCCAGGCCAAGCTGTCCTGGGGGTGATCGGCCAGCCAGCTTTGCAAATTTTGAGCCACCGTATTGAGGGCATCGGGCTGGTTGATTTGCAACGCGGCCTGGGCCTGCAGAATCAGCTCCGGGCGGCGCATCTTGGTAACCGGCTGTGACGCAGGGCTACCCAGGCCCAGTGTTTTGGCCAGATCCCTGGTCTTGGTGAGCGACAGGTCGCGCGCGGCGAGGTCAATCTCGGCACCCAGCCAGCGCACGGTGTTCACTGCCTCGGCGTCGGTGAGCGCCAGTCGTTGCAGTTGCTGCAGATTACGCCGTGCCAATTCTGCGTTGCGCAAGCGAATGGCGGCCAACGCCGCGCCATACAAGGCACCTGCCTGCCGTGCCACTGGTAGCGACTTCAAGCTCGGGTCCTCTACCGGGGATTGCCAGCTGCGCAAGGCATCCACCCCGGGGTTGGAGAGCACCCGTGCCCGCGCGGTCATCATGGCATGCACTACAGTGGGCTCCTGGGTGCTGCCTTGGTGAGGCGCGCCCAGCGGCAGACGTGACTGCATGTCGGCGATGCGCTCGGTGGTGAGCGGGTGGCTGCGCAAATACGCGTAGCCCCCGTTGTCGTTGAGCCGGGAGGCTTGTTGCAGCTTGTCAAACATGGTGACAAAGCCTTGTGCCTCAAACCCAGCCTGGGTCATGACGCCAAAACCCACCCGGTCGGCTTCACGCTCCATGTCGCGCGAAAAATTCAGCTGGCTCTGCGCCGACAGCGCCTGCCCGCCCACGATCAGCGCATTGCCCGCGTCGGGGTTTTTGCTGGCGGCCAGCGCACCCAGAATCATGGCACCAATGACCCAGGGCGCCTGCTGGCTGTCTTTGGCGATCAGCCGGGAAATATGGCGTTGTGTGACGTGACTCAGCTCATGGCCGAGCACCGACGCCAGTTCGTCGCGGCTGCTGACCACCGCCAACAACCCCAAGTGCACGCCCAGGTAGCCCCCTGGCAGGGCAAATGCGTTGACGCTGCGGTCGCGACCCAGCATGACTTTCCAGGCAAAACGCTCGTCCAACTCGGGTGTCAGGTCGCCACGTGCACGGGCGGCCACCAGCAGGGGTTGCCAGACACCTTGCACATAGTCCGCCAGCACCGGGTCGTCCAGATAGTCGGGGTCGCGGTAGATTTCGCGGGCAATGCGGTCGCCCAGACGCCGCTCGTCGGCGCTGGTCATGTCGCTGCCATCGCCCAGCAAGGGCAGCGCGGCGGTGTTGGCAGTGACTGGTGTCGCAGGCGCCGTGCTGGCTTGTGCCTGCAGGTTAGCAGCCAGCAAACTGCCTAATGATCCTAAAATAATAGCTGCCATCCCTTTGCAGGTAAGGGCTAGAGGCCGTTTATTTATAGAACGGTGGCTTGGCATGAGGTGGGGCCCAAAGTTGCAAACATGGCCAGAGGGTCTGGCATGACCGTATGATGCCAGCCGCGCGTAAAGGTTCGGTGAAGCAGCCCTATCTTCCCCTCACTCTTTTGAATTGTTTTTGCCATGAGCACACTGACTCACTTTGACGACCAAGGCCAAGCCCACATGGTGGATGTAGCGGCCAAAACAGCCACCCATCGCATTGGCATTGCCGGCGGGCGCATTGAGATGCAGCCTGCTACCCTGTCGCTGATCGAATCGGGTACCGCCAAAAAGGGCGACGTGCTGGGTATTGCACGCATTGCCGGCATCATGGCGGCCAAAAAAACCAGCGACCTGATCCCGTTGTGCCACCCGCTGGCACTCACCCGGGTTGCTATTGAATTTGAAGTGATTCACGCAGGCCCAGAAAGGACCAGCGCCATTTATTGCACTGCCACCGTGGAAACCGTTGGCCCCACCGGGGTCGAGATGGAAGCCCTGACAGCGCTTCAGGTGGCGTTGCTCACCATTTATGACATGTGCAAGGCGGTCGACCGGGGCATGACCCTCACCGACTGCAAGCTGCTGGAAAAGCACGGCGGCAAGTCGGGCAGTTTTGTGGCTGCAGCCTGATTCAACTGGGCCAGTTCAGCGCGAAAGGATTCAGGGCGTAACAATCGGCCGGGAAGCCTCGGGCGGCTTTTGCACCCATTGCTCATAGGCTGCTGGAAAAGCCGCCTTGTAGCGGGCAGCGTAAAACGCCACTTCAGCCGTGTTGCCTTGTAACTGGGCGCTCTCAATGATCAACTCAACCACCCGTGCTTCGGGTGAAAAATGCAGCATGTCTTTGGCCAGCGCGTTCATGTACGCGGCGTTATTGATGGTCAGGTCGGTGGTGGTGAGCTCGGCAAAACGCACCGGGTCCTGGTACAACCAGACCCCCTTGATCTTGTTCAGAGTATCG
>JAIFMR010000119.1 GCA_020048255.1 Rhodoferax sp.
CGGCCCAAATTAGACGCTACAGTTTGAGTAGTGATCAGCGCATGTTGGGTCTGGGCTAGAGGGTAATTGGGCATAAGATTTTGCGCTGAAGGCTGCGGCGTGCCGCTTTCATTTGCACATTCAATATCGCCAGCACCGGCCTGCCAGGCTGGCCAGCCTCCATCCAACACAGCCACGTTCTCATGGCCCACCCATTTCAGCATCCACCACAAACGCCCACAGTAGTGCGCACCCTGGCGGTCGTACACCACGGCTTGCATGTCAGGCGTCAAACCCACGCTGCCCAACCACGCGGCAAAGCGCTCACGCGAGGGCAGGGGGTGGCGGCCACCGCTGGTTGCATCGGGGGCACCTTTGGCGCTCAAGTGCCGGTCCAGGTCGGCACGCACCGCACCCGGGATATGGCTTTGGGCAAACTGGGCGTCACCACCTTGCGCTTGTGTCATGTCAAAACTGCAGTCAAACACCATCAAGGCCTGGCCGCTTTGGTGCAGCGCTTGAAGTTGCTTGACTGAAATCAGGGTGGTGTACATGGCTTGGCTCCTTGGTATTGACGTGTTATTCATAGTTTCGAATCAGAAGATCAGTGGTCTTCGGCCGGCGTGTCGGGCAAGATGCGGGTGCGCAAAATGGTGGCCGCCACGCCGCTGCCCACAATCACCACCATGCCGGCCCAGGCGAGGGTGTCGATCTTGTCGCCAAACAGCAGCAGACTGTAAAACGCGGCAAACACAATGCCTGCATATTGCAAATTGGCCACCAGCAGCGTGGCGCCCCGGCTAAAGGCACGGGTCATGCACCATTGGCCCAATGAGGCCAAAACCCCAATCGGTATCAGCCAAGCGGCTGCCTGCCAGCTCACCGCAGACCAAGGCGTGAAACCCGAGTATCCAATGCCTGCCAAACCAATCAAGGTGGTGCCAATCGAGAAATAAAACACCGTGCGCCCCTCGGGCTCGCCGATTTTGCCCAAAGCGGTCACTTGCAGGTAAGCCATGGAGGCCCCCAAGCCAGAGAGCAAGCCCACCAGGCCGGCAAACAGCTGGTTTTGATCGAGGGTCGGGCGCAGCATCATCACCACGCCGGCAAACCCGGCCAGCACGGTGGCCATCAAGGGGCCTTGGCCGGTCGATTTGCCGTACAGCATGGCACCGCCCACCACAAAGGTCGCCACCCAAACGCCGCTCATGTAATTGAGCGTCATGGCCGTGGCCAGGGGTAAATGGGAGATGGCATAAAACCAGGTGATGAGCGAAAACACACCCACAACGGTACGCCAGGCGTGCATCATCGGCACCGGCGTGGCAAAAGGCGTGCCCCGCGCGCGCAACACCACCGCCATGAAGACCACACTCACCAGCCCTCGGTAAAACACCAGTTCGAACAAGCCAAAGCTGCTGGACGCGATCTTGATGCCCACCGCCATGGTGGCAAAAAAGAACGCGGCCAAGACCATCCAGAGGGCCTGCACGGCTCAGTCCTTCAAGCAAAAATGGCCTGTAACCCAAGTGTTATTTGCGCTAATCACTATCAAATCAGTAGCAAATAGTGGGCAAGGTCGGGCGCTTGAAGCGGGGTGCTGGTTCACAGGCCCAGCTGCATGTGTTGGCGATACCACTGATGAAAGTGCCGCATGCCGTCTTCCATCGGGCTTTGGTACGGCCCCACTTCATTGTCACCACGCAGCAGCAGCGCTTGGCGGCCGGCGTCCATGCGTTCGCCAATCTCGTCGTCCTCCAGGCAGGTTTCCATGTAGGCAGCCTGCTGGGCTTCGACAAATTCACGCTCAAACGCATGGATTTCTTCAGGGTAGAAAAACTCCACCCGGTTCAGCGTCTTGTTCGGCCCCATGGGGTGCAGCGTGGACACGGTCAGCACATGCGGATACCACTCGACCATGATGTGCGGGTAGTAGGTGAGCCAGATGGCACCGCGTTCGGGTCGCTGGCCGTTGCGGTACTTCAGCAAGGCCTCGTGCCAGCGTTGGTAAACGGCCGATCCCGGATGGCCAAACGCGTTGGACACCCCCACAGTCTGCACCGAATACTGGTCGTGGAACTCCCAGCGCAAATCGTCGCAGGTGACAAAGTGCCCCAGGCCCGGGTGAAAGGGGCCGACGTGGTAGTCCTCCAGGTAGACCTCAATAAAGGTTTTCCAGTTGTAGTTGCATTCATGCAGCTCCACTTTGTCCAGCACAAAGCCTGAAAAATCCAGATCGGCACGTGGCCCCAAGTGGGCCAAATCAGCGTTCACATCACGCCCACCGGCTTCAAACAGCAGCCCGTTCCACTCTTGCAACGGGTAGTTGGTCAAATTCAGGCAGGGGTCTTGCGCAAAATGAGGCGCGCCAATGAGTCGCCCTGCGGGTTCGTGGCCATCGGCTGCATATGTCCAGCGGTGAATCGGGCAGACGATGTGGCTGCCCGCACCAGACGCAGGCAGCGACCCGCGCCCCTTGAGCATGATGGCTTGCCGGTGCCGGCACACGTTGGACACCAGTTCGATGCCTTGGGCGGTGTGCAGCAACGCACGGCCTTCACCTTCTTGCGGCAGCGCATAGAAGTCGCCGACCTCAGGCACGCTCAGGGCATGGCCGACATAGCGCGGCCCTTGTGCAAAGAGCGTTTGCATTTCGCGCTGGTAAAGCGCGTCATCAAAATAAGAACTCACTGGTAGTTGGCCAACGGCCTGCTGCAGTTGAAGACTTAAATCAGACATGGGTGACTTGACCTAAGGGCTTGTTCATGAAAAAGCCCTAAAACTCCCCACAGGGAGATGCACATTCTCAGTGCGGAACAAAAAAAGCCCGGGCGGGCGGATAGGGCTGGCCATTGTAGCGGGGCCGTCGTCTGACGCACAGTCTGGGTGAGCCCAGGCGGACTACTGCATCCTCGGGTCAAAAAGGGGTATGTGTGCGCTGAATTTGAGGGTGTCTCGGTGCTGGGGAGAAGTTGGGTGTTGACCACGCCTAAAATGCACGTTTTTGCCTGCGGGAGTATTGCGTTTTATGGCCAAAGCCACCCAACAGGGGTCAACCGCACCTGCCAGTTACGAAGCGGCGTTGCAAGAGCTTGAGCAATTGGTGGCCAAACTCGAATCCGGCGACATGCCTTTGGAGCAACTCCTGACGCAATACCAGCGCGGTGCCGAACTGCTGAAGTTTTGTCGTGATCGCCTGGAAACCGTTGAGGATCAGGTCAAAGTCCTGGACCAAGGCACGCTTAAACCCTGGACGCCCGAATGACCCTGACTGTTGCTTTTGATTTGAACCGCTGGATGGCGGCTCAGCTCGACGCGGTGGAGCGCGCATTGGATAGCTGGGTGAGCGTGGACGCCTCCGCTGACCTCGACCACCATGCCCCAGCCGATTTGATGGCAGCCATGCGTTATGCGGTGTTGGATGGCGGCAAACGCCTGCGCCCCTTGCTGGTGCTGGCGGCGTTTGAGGCTGTGAGTGCAGGCCCCGGTGTGCCTCCGGCGCCCCGTCTTGAAGAAGTTGACGAAGCCGCCCGGCGTGGGGTGGCACTGGACTCTGCAGCACCTGAGCAGGCGGCTTTGCGAGCGGCCTGTGCTGTGGAGTTGATTCACGCCTATTCATTGGTGCACGACGACATGCCGTGCATGGACAACGATGTACTGCGCCGCGGCAAGGCCACGGTGCATGTGCAGTTTGGCGAGGCCAGCGCGCTGCTGGCGGGTGATGCGCTGCAGGCACTGGCGTTCGAGTTGCTGACGCCCGAGCTCACGGTGATGTCGGCCCAGCAGCAAGCGCATTTGTGTCGTCTGTTGTCGCGGGCGGCCGGTTGCACCGGCATGGCCGGTGGTCAGGCCATTGATCTGGCCAGTGTGGGCTTGCAACTTTCAGAGGCCCAGTTGCAGCAAATGCACCGTCTCAAAACCGGGGCGCTGCTGTCGGCCAGTGTCATGATGGGCGCTGCTTGCGCCAATATTCATTCTTGCGCCACTGGGGCCTTGCAGGAATACGGTGCAGCGATCGGACTGGCTTTTCAGGTGGTGGACGACATTTTGGATGTCACCGCAGATTCTGCGACCTTGGGTAAAACTGCCGGCAAGGATGCCCACTCTGAGAAACCCACTTATGTGTCGCTGATGGGGTTGAATCAGGCCAGTGCGTTTGCCAAAGAGCTTTTGAACCAGGCGCTCGCCGCCTTGAAGCGCAGCGGTCTGGCAGATGTGCGAGCCCTGGAAGCCCTGGCTTTCATGGTAGTTCAGCGCTCCCACTGATTTTTGAGATGAATGAAAAGTGCCTCTAGCCCTTATGCAATAAGCGTTAGTAGCTATTAATGATAGAGCGTATGTTGATGAATAACCCTTTCCCCTTGCTGCAAACTATTCACGCGCCTGAAGATTTGCGACGGCTCACGCGAACACAACTAGAGCCTTTGGCCACCGAGTTGCGCGCGTATTTGCTCGACAGCGTGGCTAAAACAGGGGGGCATTTAAGTTCCAACCTGGGCACGGTGGAGTTGTCTGTGGCCTTGCATTACGTGTTCAACACCCCGCATGACCGCATCGTGTGGGATGTGGGCCACCAGACCTAGCCAGTTGGGCGGTTTGAGCGGTTTTCCGCAGCGCGCCGAGAGCGAATTTGACGCCTTTGGCACCGCGCACTCCAGCACCTCGATTTCGGCGGCATTGGGCATGGCGATTGCCAGCCGCCTCAAAGGGGAAGACCGGCATGCCATCGCCGTGATTGGTGACGGCGCCATGACAGCCGGTATGGCATTTGAGGCCATGAACAACGCCGGTGTGTCCGACAGCAACTTGCTGGTGATCCTCAATGACAACGACATGTCGATCAGCCCGCCGGTGGGTGCGCTCAACCGTTACCTGGCCAAACTGCTGAGCGGTCAGTTTTATGCCGCAGCCAAGAGCGCCGGCAAAACTGTGCTCAAGGGCGCACCACCCTTGTGGGAGCTGGCCAAACGTTTTGAAGAGTCTGCCAAGGGCATGGTCAAGCCGATCACCTTGTTTGAAAAATTCGGCTTCAACTATGTCGGCCCGATTGACGGCCATGATGTGGAAACCTTGGTGAGTGTGCTGGAGAACATCAAGCACCTCAAAGGCCCGCAGTTCTTGCATGTGGTCACCAAAAAAGGACAGGGTTACAAGCTGGCTGAGGCTGACCCGGTGGCCTACCACGGCCCGGGCAAGTTTGACCCCAAGGTGGGCTTGCAGCAGTCCAGCGGCGTGGCCAAACCCACCTTTACCCAGGTGTTTGGCGAATGGCTGTGCGACATGGCTGCCGCCGACGACAAGTTGGTGGCTATCACCCCGGCCATGCGTGAAGGCTCAGGGATGGTGGAGTTTGAAAAGCGCTTCCCGACACGGTTTTTTGACGTCGGTATTGCGGAGCAGCATGCGGTGACCTTTGCCGCTGGCCTGGCCTGCGAGGGCCTGAAGCCGGTGGTGGCCATTTATTCCACGTTTTTGCAGCGTGGCTACGACCAGTTGATTCATGACGTGGCCATTCAAAACCTGCCGGTGGTGTTTGCGCTCGACCGGGCCGGGCTGGTGGGGGCTGATGGTGCTACCCACGCAGGGGCTTATGACATTGCGTACCTGCGCTGCATCCCCAACCTCAGCGTGGCCTGTCCGGCCGATGAAAACGAATGTCGTCAGTTGCTCAGCACCGCTTACGCGCAAAACACGCCTGTGGCCGTGCGCTACCCGCGCGGCGCGGGCACCGGTGTCACGGCCACCTGCACGCTGGATGCCTTGCCCTTTGGCCAAGGCGAAATTCGCCGCCAAGGGCAGCGCCTGGCGTTGCTGGTTTTTGGGCCTTTGTTGTACCCGGCCCTGCAGGTGGCTGAAAAGCTCAACGCCACCGTGGTCAACATGCGTTGGGCCAAGCCACTGGATGTGGCCTTGTTGCTGCAAGTGGCCGCCAGTCACGACGCCTTCGTCACGCTGGAAGACAGCGCGATCATGGGCGGCGCGGGCAGCGCGGTGCTGGAGGCTTTGGCCGCAGCCGCGGTCTGCAAACCGGTGTTGCAACTCGGCTTGCCTGACCTATTTATTGAACACGGCGACCCCGCCAAGCTGATGGCTTTGCAAGGCCTGGACGCCCCGGGTATCGAAGCCAGTATCCGGGCCCGTTTTGATGCGCTTTTGCTGCGCTGATTTATCTGCACAACTGTTGATCTAACCCGGGTTTTTCGAGCGCCTGCAAGGGAAAACCCGCCTGTTTGGGCGGGGTGCTGTCCCTAAAATACCTGCTGACTTTCTCGGTCTTGACGCGCGTTTTTCTGACGAGTGCATATAAGTTAACAACCCTAGGAGTAAATCGATGGATCGTCGTTTAATCATTAAAAATGCGGGTATCGCTGGCGTGCTGGCGGCTGGCATGGCACCTGCAGTGCATGCGCAGGCGGCCGTGCGCTGGCGTCTGGCCTCGAGCTTTCCCAAATCGCTCGACACCATTTACGGTGGTGCTGAGGTCATGGCCAAGGCGGTCAAGGCCATGTCGGGTGGCAAGTTCGAGATTTCGGTGCATGCCGGCGGCGAGCTGGTTCCACCGTTTGGCGTGGTCGATGGCGTGCAAAATGGCACAGTCGAGATGACCCATACCGTGCCCTATTACTTCTATGGCAAGAACCCGGCTTTTGCGCTGGGCTCGGCGATTCCGTTTGGCATGAATGCGCGCCAAATGACCGCCTGGATGATGCATGGCAACGGTCGCAAGCTGATGAACGAGTTATATGCCGGTTATGGCATGGTCAGCTACGCTGGCGGCAACACCGGCGTACAGATGGGTGGCTGGTACCGCAAGGCAATCAAGTCGGTTGCCGATTTCAAGGGCATGAAAATGCGTCTGGGCGGTGGCTTGGTGGGTGAGGTGATGCAGGGCTTGGGTGCCGTGCCACAAAGCATTCCTGGTGGCGAGGTATATCAAGCCCTTGAAAAAGGCACCATCGACGCGGCTGAATGGGTCGGCCCCTATGACGACCAGAAGCTCGGCTTCAACAAGGTGGCACCTTTCTACTATTACCCAGGCTGGTGGGAGGGTGGTCCTGAAGTGGACTTCTTCGTCAACCAAAAAGCGCTCGCTGCCTTGTCGGCAGAAAACAAGGCCATTCTTGAAACCGCCTGTGCCATGGCCGCCACTGACATGCTGGCCAAGTACGACGCTTTCAACCCAACCGCCCTGAAGCAACTGGTTGCCGCCAAGACCAAAGTGCTGCCATTCCCCAATGACGTGCTTGAAGCCTCCTTCAAGGCGGCCATGGTGGTGTTTGAAGCCAACAACGCCAAGAGCCCTGAGTGGAAGAAAATTTACGCCGATTTCCGCAACTTCCAGCGCGATCAGGTGTTGTGGTTCCGCTTTGCCGAAGCCAAGTTTGACTCGTTCATGGCGACCCGCAAACTCTGACCGAACCCCGATCTGACAATAAAAAACCCCGCAGTGCGGGGTTTTTTTTGCCTGACTGTTTGTTGTTTCTCCTGTTGACCTCGAGCCCGAGGGGGCTGAGGGGTCAGGTGACAAACAACTTCGCTACTTCTTCTTCATTGCTTCTTCCATCGCCTTCATCGGATCATTGTCGGCAGCAGCATCGGACTCGGGTGCCGTGCCCGCATCAGGCGCAGAGGCGTCGGTAGCTGGCTCGGGTGTGGGCGCTTCTGGCTCGGCACTGGGCATGTTGATCATCATCTCCGCGCCAACCTTGTCCAGATCGACCGCCTCTTTCTTGTCCAAGCCACTCGACACAATCCCTGGGAAGGCAATGATCAGGCTCACCATGATGATCTGGATGATCACAAAGGGGATGGCGCCCCAGTAGATCTGCATGGTGGTCACGGGCTGAATCAGCTTCTTGGTCAGCCGGTCGGTATAGGCCTTTCCAGGTGCCACACTGCGCAGGTAAAACAGCGCAAAACCAAAGGGCGGGTGCATGAAAGAGGTTTGCATGTTCACGCCCAGCAGCACACCAAACCAGATCAAGTCAATGCCCATCTTCTCAGCCACTGGCGCCAGCAGCGGCACCACAATGAACGCCAGCTCAAAGAAATCAAGAAAGAACGCCAGGAAGAAGATCAGCAGATTGACCACAATCAAAAAGCCCGTCTGACCACCCGGCAGCGAGGTCAGCAAGTGCTCGACCCACCGGGAGCCGTCCACGCCCTGAAACACCAGGCTGAACACCGTGGAGCCCACCAGGATGAACACCACAAAACTCGACAACTTGGTGGTTGTGGTCAGCGCCTGCTTCATGAGTGACATGCTCAGACGCTTGCGCGACATGGCCATCAGGAAAGCGCCCACAGCGCCCATGGCACCCCCTTCAGTGGGGGTGGCAATACCCAAGAAGATCGTGCCAAGAACCAGAAAGATCAGCAGCAGCGGTG